>CAMCEP010000156.1 GCA_945873675.1 Asaia bogorensis | reverse complement strand
GCGCGGGCCATATCCCGCGCATGGGTGGTCATTTCCGTCTGCGTCAGCAGCCCGATATCGGGTCTGCCCAACCGAGACGCCGTGGCGCCGAAGCCTGTCATATAAATCGCCTCAAACCCCGCCTGTTCGATCAGCCGCGCGGTCAGGCTATCGGGTGCGCCGGGTGCGGCGATGATGCCGCCGGTCTTGAGCCTTTGACGCAAATGCTCCGCAGCGTTCATGGCGCCCTCCGCGATCTAAATCTGCTGTTCCCAGGCCGCCGGTATCAGTTGATACCCGCTGCCACGCGGCGCAAGATGCGTGAAGCCCGGGAAATGCAAATGCATCCCCGTGACCAACAGCCTGTCGGTCGCGACCATGTCAAAGACGCGTCGGCGCGTTGCTTCCGCAGCCTTGGTATCGGTATCGAACGCCATGCAGACTTCGGGGCGCGCGGTTTGCACTTCCGGCACATGGACAATATCGCCCCAGATCAGAAGCTGATCCTGGCCAGATGAAACCAGATAGCCGGAATGGCCTGGTGTGTGGCCATGGAACGGCATGGCAGTCACACCGGGGAAGACCTCGCCCTTCTGGAACAGCCGCCAGCGCCCCTTATACGGCAGCACCTGTTCACGCCCGGCTTGGAAGAACAGCTTCTTTTCGCGATCCGTGCCTTTGGCCATCGCAGCATCGTCAAACCAATGCTTCGGTTCGTTTTCATGCATGACCAATTCGGCATTGGGGTAATGCGGCTTGCCTGTGGTCATATCCGTGAGGCCAGCCGAATGATCCGGGTGCATATGCGTCAGCATCACCACTTCGATATCGGCAGGATCAACGCCAAGCGCTTTCAGATTAGCCAGAATTTTGCCTGAGCTTGGCTGCATGTAGCTACCACATCCGGTTTCGATCAAGGCAAGCCGCCCCGCCGACCAGATCAGGAAGGCATTCACCGCCGTGCGTCGCGCGGGGCGGAAATTCGCCGTCAGGATTTGGCGCGCTTCATCTTCAGTGATGTTGCGCAGCACTTCCAGATTGCCATCAAGGAAGCCATCGCTGATGGCGGTGACGATGATGTCCCCAACGCGGTGATGATAAACGCCTGGAATTTGAAGTGTTGGCGCGTTTTTCATGGTACTTGATTTCCTCAAGGTTTGTTCAAATGGCTTATGATGGCAAGCCTGTCCTAATCGACCATTCAGTCAAGCTTAGCGCCTGAAATACGGACCAATTCAGCCACGCGTGGCATTTCAGCCCTAAAGAAACTACCGAATTCTTCAGGCGTGCTCCCAATCGGCTCATAGCCCAAGGCCAATATACGTTCGCGAATTCTTGCGTCACGCACGCCCATGGCCAAGGCCTGGGAAATGCGTTGCACTACCGGCGCCGGCGTGCCCGCCGGTGCGAAGACGCCCAACCAGGACGAAAACTCATAACCCGGCACAACTTCGGAGGCAGCAGGGATATCGGGAAATTCGGATGAACGCCGTGAGCTTGTAACGGCAAGGGCCCGCACTTGATTTGCACGAAATTGCTGCACGGTTTCAACGATTGGTGAAAAGACGATATCCACCCGCCCGGCGACAAGGTCTGTCATAGCAGGTGCTCCACCGCGGTAATTGATATGCGTGAATTGCACCCTAGCCAGATGTTCGAAAAGTGCCGCCGCAAAATGCTGAGAACTACCTGCGCCCGCAGTACCCACATTAATGCGGCCCGGATTTGCCCGTGCGTAAGCCACAAGCTCCTGCAAGGAACCTGCGGGCACCGAAGGATGCGCTACAAGCATGGTGGAGCTCTTAACGAAAAGGGAAACCGCCGTGAAATCCTTCACGGGATCAAAAGGCAGATTACTATAAAGCGCGGCATTCACTGCCTGTGATCCCATGGAGGCCACAACAAGCGTATGGCCATCAGGCGCGCTGCGGGCCACATATTCGGTTGCGATATTGCCTGCAGCACCAACCCGATTTTCTACAAGAGCCGGATGCGGGAAAGCGGCGGTCAGCGCCTGCGCCATAAGGCGCCCGGTTGTATCCGTGGAACCGCCAGCGGCGAAACCCACAATAAGGCGAATTGGCCGGTTAGGCGTCCATTCCGCCGTCTGGGCGCGGGCGCCATGGGCCATCAGCGGGGCAGCCGCCAGGGCCGAAATTAAACCTCGACGCTTCATCCTCAAGTCTCCCTCCGGTATGCGCTTCTGCGCCATACTAGGAGAGGAGGTTATGGAAGGCAGCGCGTGCTGGCAATGTTTTCATCAGAAAGCGGTTGCGTGGGATAACGCCCAGCACACCAGATCAACCGCGTGTGTCTTCGTCATCCAGTCTGGAAGCTCACACGCCGGGTAGCGCTGCAGCTGATCGTCCAGGAAAGTGTGATGGTATGTTCCAGAATGGTGAGCTCGGAGGGATTCGAACCCTCGACCTACAGATTAAAAGTCCGTTGCTCTACCAGCTGAGCTACGAGCTCCCCAACATGGCGGGCGCCTTAACACGGCCCCGCTCATTCGCCAAACTCAGGCTTCAGCCGTTATCCGCCGCCACCTTCATGCTGCGGATCCTATCCGGCCCCTGCACCATGCCGGAACCACCAGAACCGCGCTTGATCTTGTCCACCGCGTCCATACCGCCCGTCACTTCGCCCCAGATGGTGTATTGGCCATCAAGGCTCGGGATCGGCGCGAACATGATGAAGAATTGACTATTAGCGCTATCGGGGTTGCTTGTGCGTGCCATACCGCAAACGCCGCGCAGGAAGCGCGCACGCGATGGTTCGCTGAATTCCGCAGGCAGATCCGGCAATTCAGAACCACCCGTGCCAGTCCCGGTCGGATCACCACCCTGGGCCATGAAGCCTTCAATCACGCGATGGAAAGGCACATTGTCGTAAAAGCCCTGCCGCGCGAGGGTTTTGATCCGTTCCACATGCAAGGGCGCCAGATCGGGGCGCAGCTTGATGGTCACAGTGCCGTGCTCGATTTCAATGAGCATAGTGTTTTCAGCTTCCCCGGCAGGGGCTTCGGTTTCAGACATCGTTTTTTGGTCTTTCGGTTCGGGTCTCAACGAATATCAGCGGCCACGCGCATGCTGCGCAAGCGGTCTGGGCCACGCACAATCCCATTCGGCGGATCGCCGCGCTTGATCTTGTCCACCGCTTCCATGCCGGCAGTCACACGGCCCCAGATGGTGTACTGGCCATCAAGCGAAGGCGCCGGCGCGAACATGATGAAGAACTGGCTATTGGCGCTATTGGGGTCGGAAGACCGCGCCATGCCGCAAACGCCGCGCAGAAAGCGTGCGCGTGATGGCGGGCTGAATTCCGCGGCCAGATTGGGCAAGGGCGATCCACCCGTACCAGTGCCGGTGGGATCGCCACCTTGCGCCATGAAGCCCTCAATCACGCGGTGGAATACCGTATTGTCGTAAAAGCCACGCCGCGCCAGCACCTTAATCCGCTCCACATGGCGCGGCGCCAGATCGGGCAGCAATTGGATAGTCACGCGACCATCCTTCAATTCCAGGAACAGCGTGTTTTCCGGATCATTCGCCTGCGCCAAAGCGGGTGAGGCCAAGGCGCCCAAACCGGCGGCGAGCATAAGGCGGCGATGCATGGATTTTCCCTTTCCTCAGGCGCCAGCTTTGACGCGCGCCATGGTGCGTTCCAGCGTGAGTTTCGGCACGAAGCTGCTGATATCACCGCCCAGCTTGGCGATTTCCTTCACCAGGCGCGACGCGATGAATTGATTGGTTTCAGACGCCATCAGAAACACGGTTTCGATTTCATGATCCAGCCGGCGGTTCATGCCCGTCATCTGGAATTCATAATCGAAATCGGTCACCGCGCGCAGCCCGCGTATAATCATACAGGCGCCGATTTCGCGGGCGAAACCCACCAGCAAACCTTCAAAAGGGCGCACTTCAATCACGGTACCGGTGCGTGCTGCAATAGTTGCGACTTCCGCCTGCACCAATTCAACACGCTCCGCCAATTCAAACAGCGGCCCCTTGCCGATATTAATGGCAACACCAATCACCAAACGATCAACCAAGCGCGCGGCGCGGCCGATAATGTCCAAATGCCCATTCGTCACCGGATCAAACGTACCGGGATAAAGCGCAATCCGTTCAGCCATTGCCATTCTCCTCCGGCGCGGGGGCGGGTTCATCATCGCCACCTTCATCAGCCACCGGGAAACAGGAAATCACACGCTCTCCTTCGGCGGGGCGCATCAAGGTCACCCCCATCGCCATGCGTCCGGTCAGGCGCACATCATCCGCTTTCAGCCGGATCAATTGCCCGCCATCGGTCACCAGCATAATGTCATCACCAGGCCGCGCCGGGAAGGTCGCCACCACTTCGCGGCCTGTGCGCGCACTCAGCACAATGCCGGCAATGCCCTGTCCGCCACGGCCTGTGACGCGGTATTCATGCGCGGAAGAACGCTTACCAAAACCGCCATCCGTCACCGTCAGCAGAATTTCCTCGGCTTCCGCAAGCGCGTCAAAGCGTTCGGGCGACAGCGTGATTTCCTCAACCGCTTCCTCGGCTTCTGCCGCCGCAGGGGCCTCCGCTTCGTCATCGGCCAAGCGCCTACGCTGCGCCGCCGCCTTCAGATAGGCCGCGCGTTCTTCCGTGGTTGCTTCCACATGGCGGAGTACGGAAAGCGCAATCACCGCATCGCCCTGCGCGAGCTTGATGCCGCGCACGCCTGTTGAATCGCGCCCAGCAAAAACACGAAGCGTATCGGCGTCAGCCGTAAAGCGGATGCATTTGCCGCCGCGTGTCGCCAGCATCACATCATCGCCTTCGCGGCAGGTGGAAACACCAACCAGGCTATCACCCTCATCCAGCTTCATGGCGATGAGGCCGACCGAGCGCACATTCTTGAAATCAGACAGCCGGTTGCGCCGTACATTGCCCTGCACAGTCGCAAAGACCAGGTGCAGCCCTTCCCACAGATCCTCATCCATCGGCAGTGGCAGAATGGCGGTAACCCCCTCGCCTTCCTGCAATTGCAGCACTTGGCGCAAGGAACGCCCGCGCCCCTGCGGCCCGGCTTCCGGCAATTGCCAAACCTTCTCACGGAAGGCGATGCCGCGATCGGTGAAGAACAACACCCATTGATGCGTATGCGCCACGAAGGATCGGATGATCACATCATCTTCGCGCGTGGTTGCCGCACTGCGGCCCTTGCCGCCACGGCCCTGCGCGCGGAAGGTTTCCAAAGGCGTACGCTTCACATAGCCATCGCGCGTCAGCGTCACCACCATGGTGCCGGGTTCGATCAGGCTTTCATCATCCACATCGGCGATGCCATCCACAATCTCAGTCATGCGTGGGGAGGCAATCTCGGCGCGAATGGCGCGCAATTCCTGATCCATCACTTCCATACGGCGCGGACGGCTCGCCAGGATTTCCAGCAATTCGCGAATGCGCCCGCCAACTTCGCCAAGTTCGGCGACGATTTTTTCACGCTCCAGCCCGGTCAGGCGTTGCAGGCGCAAATCCAGAATGCCGCGCGCCTGTTCTTCCGTCAGCCGAACCGTGCCTTCGGGTGTCACCGCATTGCGGTAATCATCCACCAAGGCCAGCAGCACACCCACATCACCGGCGGGCCAATCGCGGTTCATCAAGGCAGCGCGCGCCGCCGGCGCATCGGCACTTTCGCGAATGACGCGAATAACCTCATCCAGATTGGCGACGGCAATGGCAAGGCCAATCAGCAAATGCCCGCGTTCCCGCGCCTTTGCCAGCCGGTGGCGGGACCGGCGCAGAATCACCTCCTCACGGAAGGCGATGAAGGCCATCAGCGCGTCCTTGAGCCCCATCTGCCGTGGCCGGCCTTCATGCAAGGCCACGAAGTTAACAGGGAAGGATGTCTGCAACTGCGTCATGCGGTAAAGCTGGTTCAGCACCACTTCCGCGGTCGCATCGCGCTTCAATTCAATGACAATGCGCATCCCCGAACGGTCGCTTTCGTCGCGCAGATCGGAAATGCCTTCAACTGCCTTGGCGCGCACCAATTCGGCAATTTTCTCGAGCAGCGTGGACTTATTGACCTGATAGGGAATTTCCGTAACCGCAATCAACTGGCGATTGCCGCGCAATTCCTCAATCTCCGCCCGCGCGCGCAGCGGAATGGACCCACGCCCGGTTTCAAACGCGGAGCGGATACCGGAACGCCCCAGAATCATCGCCCCAGTCGGAAAATCCGGCCCCGGCACGATCTTCATGAGTTCTTCCAGCGTCAGCGCCGGATTGGCAATAAGCGCCAAAGTCGCATCCAGGATTTCGGTTGGATTATGCGGCGGGATATTGGTCGCCATGCCAACCGCAATGCCGCCCGCGCCATTGATCAGCAGATTGGGGAAGGCCGCCGGCAGAACGCGCGGTTCATCCACGCTTTCATCGTAATTCGGCTGGAAATCCACCGTGTCTTCGTCAATGCCGGCCAGCAGCGCACCGGCTGCGGGGGCAAGGCGCGCTTCCGTGTAGCGCATCGCCGCCGGCGGATCGCCATCAACCGAACCAAAATTCCCCTGCCCATCAATCAGCGGCAGGCGCATGGAAAAGGGCTGCGCCAT
>CAMCEP010000155.1 GCA_945873675.1 Asaia bogorensis | reverse complement strand
CATGCAGGCAACTTCGTAAGACGTGCCTTCCGACGGATAGACCAGATCAATCGGAAACCCCGCCTGCTGCATGGAAGTGACTTCCATATTGAAGCTGACAGCAAGTGCGGTTTCACCACGGGATACTGCCTGCATCGGCGCCGCGCCGGAACGCGTATAGGCATTCACATTTGGATGCAGGCGCCGCAAATAATCGAAAGCGCGGTCCTCATCCCAAAGCTGAATAAGCCCGGCAATGATCGTATAGGCAGTGCCGGAAGAATTCGGATTGGGCAATTGGATTTCACCGCGATAGGCCGGGTTCAGCATATCCGCCCAGCTTCGCGGCAGCGGCAGGTTCTTGCGCGCCATCAATTCGCGGTTCCAGGCAAGCCCAATCGCACCAGATGAAACACCAACGCAGCGTTCACCTGACATCGCATGCACGCGCTTCGCCCAATCATGCAGCCCTGCCATATTGGGCGACGTATAGGCTTGCAGCAGATTACCCTCGGCGGCCGAGAAATGCGTCTCGGCCGAAGCACCGAACCAGATATCAGTGCGGGGGTTCTGCGCCTCGGCCCGGATTTGCGCTAGGATTTCACCGGATGATTTGCGCGTCATGGCCACACGAATGCCGGTATCGCGCTGAAAGCCGGCGGCAATCGCCTCACACCAATCAGCGGCCGGCGCGCAAACCATATTGAGGCTGCCCTGCGCCGCGGCGGGCAGCGCAGACAGGGCGAGGGCCGCAAATCCGGCCAGCAGGCGAAGCGGTGCTTTCATGGCGTTTGCCCCTGCGTCAACGCGGCAGCGCGCCAATGTCGCGATCCCAGCGCGCAATCAGCCGCCGGCGTTCCGCCGCCTGACCGTATTTCGCGAAATCATATTCAATCAAACGAATTTTCGACAGGTCCGGCGCATTGGGTGGCAGGGGTGCCGCACGGTTGGACGGCGTTTGCAATTGCCCGCCCGCCTCAAAGCCAAGACGCTGCGCTGGTGCGGTCAGCGCCCAATCATAAAAGCGCCGCGCCTGCGACAGGTTGCGTGCGCCGCGAATGATGGACATGGACCCAATCTCATAGCCCGTGCCCTCACAAGGTGTCGCATAGGCAGCAGGAAAGCCGGCATTACGTTCGGTCACCGCATCATGCACGAAGGAAAGCGAAACACCCGTTTCGCCGCGCGCCACCGCCTTGATGGGCGCGGTGCCAGAACGCGTATAGGCATTCACATTGGGGTGCAGGCGGCGCAGGTAATCGAAGGCAGGGTCTTCACCCATGATCTGCACCAGCGTCGCAATCACCACATAAGCGGTGCCCGATGAATTCGGATTAGCCATCTGGATTTCGCCCTTGAAGCGCGCATCCAGCAAATCTGCCCAGCAGGCAGGCGGCGCGATATTTTTGCGCGCCAGCAATTCCGTATTGATACCAAAGCCGATCGCGCCCGCATAAACACCAATGGCGCGCTGCTGGGATTGGCGCCATTGCGTCAGCGCCCAGGGCTGCAATTGGGCATTATTGGCGCTTTCATAGGCCTGGGTCAGGTTTTCCTCGCCTGCTGCCAAATGCGGGTCCCCCGTGCCGCCAAACCAAACATCGGCGCGCGGGTTCTGCGCTTCGGCCCGGATCGCGGCCAGGCTTTCGCCCGAACCGCGCTGCGTCATATTCACCCGAATGCCCGTATCGCGTTGGAAATTGGTGACAATCGCCTGGCACCATTCATTTTGCACCGAGCAATAAAGGTTCAGCGAACCCTGCGCCTGCGCAGATTGCCCGAAGCCGAGCACCCCCAGCGCTATCGCCGCCAAAGCCAGTTTTCTGGTGAACATGTGAAGCTCCCTCAATTTATGTGACGCTTTTATGACAGTCTTTTCGCAAGAGGGAGAGCACTTGGCAATCTATGGCGTGGGCGCCCAATGGCTCTCACGCCATAATTATTGTGGTCGAGCCTCAGGCTGCGATGGCGGCCTGGGATGACCGACGCATCCGCCGGCGGAGCGAAAAGCCTATCATCGTGGCGCCCGCGAAAAGTGGAATATAGGCAATGCTCGGATCCACCTTCACGGTGCGGGCATTGGCCATTTTCAGCATGGTCTGGCGGATGCCAGTCCAGGGGTCGAGCGCCATCATGAAACCGAGCAATGCCGGCGCCAGAACCAGCAAAATGGCGATTACCGCCGCCTGTTCGGCGTATTTTCCGATTGAGGGCACAATCCGTGTTGCCAGCGCCGCCGCCATGGCCGCGAAAGCAAGCGCGCTCATGATCGGCAGTTTGCTGAAGATGGAAAGGCCATAAACCGCATCGCCACGCTGACCGGCAAAGGTCACCGCCGGCAGGAAATAGGCTACCAGCACGGCCGCTATCCCACCAAGCAACAGAGCCATTTCAACGCCATCGGGCTTGCCCTTGAATTGACCCGTCATCCCTTTTCTCCCTGTTTCTGACCCACCACGCCTGAAGCCTTGGGGCTCCAGCGATCGGATGAATGTCCAATTTGTTACAAATAAGTAACCAGGAGATCAAGGGCAAGTATCCGCCCGCGCATCCCGTGCGACAGGAAGCCTCAGCAAGCCCATGCTTCCACGCGTTGCATACTTGCGATTCCGACCTCATGCATGCAGGCTTTCCTGAGGAAACCGGGCAAAGCCCAAAGCATAAGGAAACGCCATGCTAAGCCGCCGTTCGGTCGCCCTCCAAGGGACAGCGCTGGCCCTGGGTCTTTGGGCGCCGGGGCGCCGCGCCCAAGCGCAGGCGACAAGCTGGCCAGACCGGCCGGTGCGCGTGGTGGTGCCCTTTGGCCCAGGCGGGGCGATAGATATCCTGATCCGCATCCTGGCGCCGCATTTCCCGGCGCTTGGCAATGGGCAGAACATTATTGTGGATAACCGCCCCGGTGCGGGCGGTACCATTGGCGCCGCGCATGTGGCGCAGGCACGCCCGGATGGCAGCACCTTACTCATGGGCGAATTAGCCTCGGGCGCGCTGGCGCATGAGCTTTATCGCGACCTACCCTATGATCCGCGGCGCGGCTTCACACCGATCATATTCCTTGCGGATATGCCTCTTATTCTGGTGGCGCGCAGCACGCTTGCAGAAAGGGATCTTGCCAACATCCTGGCGGCCGCGAAGGCCAAGCCTGGCAGTTTCAGCTTTGGCAGCGTGGGCGCGGGGCATATCAGCCACCTGACCATGGAATTGCTGCAACGCCGCGCCGGTGGCGGGATGGACATGCTGCATGTGGTCTATCGCAGCGGCGCCGATATGGTGGCCGCGGTCGCGAAGGGAGAGGTTGATCTGACTGTCACCTCTATCTCCTCCGCCGCGCCCTTTTTGCAGGCCGGCACGGTGCGAATGGTGGCTGTCAGTACGCCAAACCGTTTTGCCGGATTGCCGGAACTGCCGACGCTGAGTGAAACCGTGCCCGGTGTCACAGGATCACTGTGGTATGGCTTGGTCGGGCCGGCGGGGCTTTCGGCTGATATCGTTGCCAGAGCCAATGCGGCATTCAACACAATCCTGGCGCAGCCGGAGATTGCCGAAACCCTACGGCGCCAGCAAGGCGCTGTGGTGGTGGGCGGAACGCCCGAGGCTTTCGCAACGCATATCCAAGGGGAGATTGATCGCTGGACGCCCATCATTCGCGCTGCCGGCATCCGCGTGCAATGAAGTGCGGTTGATGGAAGCGCTTGGGGCGAAACCGTTTCGGCTTTTCACGTCACGATACTGACCAGCAGGTAAATCCCCCAAAGCGTCACCGCCACGGCGCCGATCCTATCCGCATGCCAGCGCAGCCGGTTTGCGAAGGCCGTGCGCATGGCCGCCTGCATGGGCAAGGCATCCGGGGCATGGCGTTCCGCCACCATGAGCCAAATCTCGCTCTGGCGCATGTCCTGGCTTGGCACATAGGTAAGTTTCAGCAGCACAATCAGCCAAAGCAGCGTCACCAGCATGGCGCCGGAACGCAGCGCCAGCACCAATTGGAAGGAAAGCGAGAGCACAACAAGCATAATGGCCAAGCCCACAAAACCCAGAGCGCGCCGGATGACGAGATCCGCCATTGCCTCAAGCCGTTCCAAGCCATGGCCCCTATGCGACAGGCACCCAGGATATCCGGCTGCTGCAAGCGGATTCCTAGCCCTACTCGCGTGCTGCTGAAAACACGCAGTTGCGTGAAGCAGCGCTCAGCCCAAGCCCAGCAATACCAGCAAAAGCGCCGTGCCGAACCAAACCCCCATCGCGCCCTGCAGGCTGAGGCCCAAGCGCTCGGAAATCGCTGCTGGCACAGCGGCTAGCAGCAACGTCGCGGTGGAGACAATCAGGGAGGCACCGTAATAAACAACCTCCTTGGTTGGCGGCAAAAGTTCCGGCAGCCAGACGGGGTAGAGATGCCAAATCACCGGCAGTGTCGGACTGATCATGCCATTCAACAGGCAGGTCGCGACGGTTGCCACGAAAAGGTTCTGCGGGGTCATCATGGCGGCTACCCTGCCCCTGGTGGGCTGATGCGCGGCGCATAGCCAAGCCCCACCATCAGCAAGCCAAAAATCATCCGCAGCGCGAAAAGCCAAAAGGCCGCAACCAAGGGCAGGAAGTGCGGTGCGACATAGGAAGGTACAAGCCGCTCAGCGGTCCAGACTGCCCAGCCTGTCAGCATCTGAAAGCCGCGCCAGATGTAATTGCTATTCGCTGGCGTCATGAAGAATTGCATCATGAAGCGCCCCAGGCAGCCCCAGGCAGTCAGCGCCAGGAAATAGGTCACCACCCAAAAGGGCAGGTAGCCGAGGATGAAATTGCTTTCCATAAGGCCCTAATTGATGGGGCGGCTGCGTTACCGCAACCGCCCCAAAACATCACGCCACAGCGGCGCTTTGGTTATTCCACCGCGTCGCGCTTGTCAGCAAGACGCACACCACCCTTCGGAATGCGGATATCGTCAATGAAATCCTGCATCGCCTGGCTTGGCGCCGTGGTGAATTGCGACACGACATAAATCACCAGGAAGGAAATCGGCACGCCGAAGATACCGGCGGAAATGCTGCCAATCCCCCACATGCGTCCGGTTACCCGATTGCGGAGCACGATCGTATCGGTCGTCATCGGGCTGCCCCAGATGTTACCGAGCCACGCAAGCGCCCCATCCTTCACCGCTGCGGTATTGGCGAGGATCGCCGCCGCTTCCGCCCGCAATTCAGGCGAGGTGAAGTTCTGGTTGATGCTGCCCACCTGCCGCGCCGCGGCAATGATCGCATCCTTCGATCCAAAGATCTGGATGAAATCCATGCCGAACCATTCGGAATGGATCATGTAGCCGAAGGTGACCACATAACCTACGGTCATGCCCAACACGGCCGCGGTATTAGTCGTTTTCTTGTACCATACCCCCATCACCAGCGCCGCAAAGAGCCCGGCGGCAGCGATGGAGAAGGCCCAGGCAACCAGGAACAGAATATCCGCCCCGGCATTCCCCGCCGTCCAGGCCGCAGCAACGGCCACAACCAGCAGCAAGACGCGCGAGACGATCAAGCGGCGCGCGGTTGGCGCGTTGCGGTCAATCATCTTGTAATACACGTCATGCGACAGCGCATTCGCAAGTGCCAGCAGCAGACCGTCGGCTGTGGAAAGCGCCGCGGCCAAACCACCCGCCGCCACCAGACCCGCGATCACATAAGGCAAGCCTGCGATTTCCGGCGTGGCGAGCACGACCACGTCCGGATGAATGCGGAATTCATTCCATTGCAGAATACCGTCGCGATTGGCATCCACAATGTTGATCCACGGCACCCCATAGGGGGAGACGATCTGCCAGTTCTTGATCCACTCCGGCAGGCTCGCGATCGGCTGACCGATAATGTTCTGATAGATTTCCACCTTCGCGAAGGCGGCATAGGCAGGCGCCGTGAAGTAAAGCAGGAAGATGAAGAACAGCGACCAGGCCACGGATTGGCGCGCTTCCTTCACCGAAGGCGTGGTGAAGTAACGCATCAGGATGTGCGGCAGCGCCGCCGTGCCGACCATGAGGCAGAAGACCAGCGCGAACCAATTAATCGCCGCAGCCACCGAGAACTGACCATTCGCCCCGATGAAGGGCGCGCTATGCCAGCCGGTCACGCCGGGCGGCGGGGTCATGCCCGCAGCGCGGAAGCCGTTTTCAAGCTCCGCAATGCGTTCCAGCGCGAAGCCATACATAAGTTGCGGCAGCGGCACACCCGTGACCTTGGCCGACATCAAGAAGGCCGGGATCAGATAGGCGATGATCAGCACGATATACTGCGCCACCTGCGTCCAGGTGACGGCGCGCATTCCGCCCAGCATGGAGCAGACCAGGATGCCGGCAAGGCCGACGAACACCGCAACGCCGAAGGAAACATCCAGGAATCGCTGGGTGATGATGCCAACGCCCACGATCTGCGCCACGACATAAACGAAGGACGCGGTGATCAGAACCACAACGCCAATCAAGCGCGCTGCATTGCCGCCAAACCGCGCACCCAGGAAGTCCGGCACCGTGTATTGGCCGAATTTCCGCAGATATGGCGCAAGCAGAATGGCCACCAGCATGTACATGCTGGTGGCCATTCTGCTTGCGCCATATCTGCGGAAATTCGGCCAATACAC
>CAMCEP010000154.1 GCA_945873675.1 Asaia bogorensis | reverse complement strand
TTCGGCCTTGGCGCTTATGCCAGCGGGCTTCTGGTGACGAAGCTCGGCATGCCGATGGAACCGGCGCTGATCGCGGCCCCCTTGGCGGGCGGGTTTTTCGCGGCGCTATTCGGCTTTTTCATTGTGCGCTTGCAGGGCATTTATCTGGCAATGCTGACCCTTGCTTTCGCGCAAATTGCCTATGCGGTCTGCTTTCAATGGGTGGAGGTCACCGGCGGCGATAACGGCATTGTCGGCGTTTGGCCTTCGACTTGGGCTGCATCACGCAGCGCCTATCACTACATCGTGCTGGTTGCGGCAGGGCTGGGCATTTTCGTGCTGCGCCATGTGATCTACGCGCCCTTCGGTGCAAGCTTGCGCGCCGCGCGAGATTCTGCGCAGCGCGCTGAGGCGATTGGGATTGATGTGCGCAGCCACCGTTGGCTTGGCTTCACCATTGCCGGTGCCGCAGCAGGGTTGGCGGGCGGGCTTTATGCATTTTCGAAAGGCTCAATTGATCCGACTTTGCTTGGTATTCCGCTATCGGTGGATTTTCTCGCGATGATCCTGCTGGGTGGCATGCAAACCGTGATGGGGCCGGTGCTGGGGGCGGCGGCCTTCCACAGCATCAAGGATGTCTTCATGCCGCTCACGGATCATTGGCGCTTTCTGCTGGGCGCCTCCATCATTGCGCTGGTGTTGATTTTTCCGCGCGGCTTGGGTGGCGCCTATGCAACGCTGCGCGCGCGGTTTTCTGGTGGCACGCCATGACGCTGTTGATTGTGGAGAATCTCAACAAGAATTTTGGCGGCGTGGTGGCGGCGCGTAATGTGAGTTTCTCGCTGGCGGTGGGGGAAATCCTTGCCATGATCGGCCCGAATGGTGCGGGCAAATCCACCAGCTTCAATATGGTGGGCGGGCAGCTACGCCCCGATAGCGGGCGGGTTATTCTGGCAGGGCAGGACATCACCGGCCTGCCGCCGCGCGCCATTTGCCGGTTGGGTGTAGGGCGCAGCTTTCAGGTGGCGCAGACTTTTCTTTCCATGTCAGTGCAAGAAAATCTGCAAATGGCGCTGATTGCCCATGCCGGCCGCACGCGCGATATGCTGGCACGCAGCAGCGCGCTGTACCGCGATGAAGCGCTTGCCTTGCTTGCGCAGGTTGGCATGGCGGAGGCAGCGGACCGGCCCATGGGGACGCTGGCTTACGGTGATGTGAAGCGCGTGGAATTGGCAATCGCGCTTTCCGGCGCGCCACGCCTGTTGCTGATGGATGAACCCACCGCCGGCATGGCGCCCGCTGAACGCGCCGCGCTGATGCGCCTGGTGGTGGGCATTGCGCGGCGCGCCGCCATTGGCGTGCTGTTCACCGAACACGACATGGATGCGGTTTTCGCCCATGCGGATCGTATTCTGGTGCTGGTGCGGGGCGAGATCATCGCCGCCGGCACGCCGGAAGACGTGCGCGCCAATCCCGAAGTGCAGCGTGTTTACCTTGGCACTTCCGGCCTGCGCGCCGCCTTGCGCGCCAGGGCTGCGGCGCATGGCTGAGGCAGTGCTGGAAGTCGAGGGCCTCTGCGCCGGCTATGGCCCGGCGGAGATTCTGTTTGGCGTTTCGCTACGCCTTGCGCGCGGTGAGGTCGCGGCGCTGATGGGCCGCAATGGCGCGGGCAAATCCACCACGCTGAAAGCGATCATGGGCCTTGTGCCACCGCGCGCCGGGCGTGTGCGCTTTGCCGGGCGTGATATTGCCGGGCTTGCAGCCTTTCGCATTGCGCGGCTTGGCTTGGGATATGTGCCGGAAGATCGGCGCATCTTCACCGATCTGACGGTCGCGGAAAATCTGGAAGTCGGCCGCCGCCCAGCGGAAGGGCGCGAGCCCTGGACTCCCGAGCGCTTGTTTGAGGTTTTTCCAAACCTGGCTTCCATGCGTAATCGCCGCGCAGCCGCCATGTCTGGCGGAGAACAGCAAATGCTGGCGATTGCGCGCACATTAATGGGCAATCCAGAAGCCGTGCTGCTAGACGAACCATCCGAAGGCTTGGCACCCGTCATTCTGGAATTGATGGCCGATGCCGTGCTGCGCATGAAGCGCGAAGGCATTGCCGTATTGCTTTCAGAACAGAATTTCGATTTCGCGGCGGCGGTGGCGGATCGCGCCTATGTCATTGAACGGGGCGAGATCCGCTATGATGGCAGCATGGCAGCGCTGGATATTGACCCAGCGCTACGCGCGCAACACCTCAGCCTCTAGGCAGGTTCGCAAAAACCTCATCCACCGCAGCGCCAAAGCGTTCCACGATCATCTCCACATCCCGCGCATTCACGATGTAAGGCGGTGATAGGATCACGTGATCGCCATGCTTGCCATCAATCGTGCCGCCCATGGGATAACACGCCAAGCCATGCGCGAAGGCCGCATGCTTGATGCGTTCATTCAATCCAAGCGCGGGATCGAAAGTGGCTTTGCTTGCGCGGTCTTGGACGAATTCCACCGCCCAGAACAAGCCGCGGCCACGGATATCGCCGACATGGCGATGATTGCCAAGCCGTTCCATCAATCCGCGTTCCAGCAGCGCGCCAGTAGCGCAGACATTGGCGAGCAGGTTTTCTTCCGCAATCACTTCCTGCACCGCCAAAGCTGCGGCACAGGCCACGGGATGCGCCTGATAGGTATGGCCATGCTTGAAAGTGCCTGTACCGCGCTTCAATGTTTCCACCACGCGCCCATGCACCAGAATGCCACCAATCGGCTGATAGCCACCACCAAGCCCCTTCGCGATCACCTGAATATCCGGTGAAACACCTTCCTGTTCCCAAGCATGCAAAGTGCCGGTGCGGCCCATGCCGGACATCACCTCATCCAGGATCAGCAGCGCACCATGGCGATCACACACCGCGCGCATGGCCTGGAAATAGCCAGGTAGCGCGGTGGCGCAACCAAGCGTGGCACCCACCACGGTTTCCGCGCAAAAGCCAATCACATTACGCGGGCCAAGGCGCTGAAATTCTGCTTCCAGCTCCGCCGCAAGACGCGCGACGTAATCGGCATCGCTTTCATCATCATGCCGATCGCGATAGGCGAAGCAGGGTGAGACATGGCTGAAGGCATCAGACAGGATCGGCGCATAAGGCGCGCGCCGCGCGATGTTACCGCTCGCCGCAAGCGCGCCCAGCGTATTGCCGTGATAGGATTGGCGCCGCGCGATAAAGCGCGTGCGCTGAGGTTCGCCCGCTTCCAGAAAATATTGCCGCGCGATTTTGAGTGCGGCTTCCATCCCCTCACTACCTGAGGAAACAAAATAAGCATGGGTCAGCCCACCTGGCTTATGCCCGACCAGTACTTCCGCCAGCTTCTCAGCGCTGCCGGCGCTGAACAACGCCGTATGCGCGTAGCAAAGCCGATCAATTTGCGCCTTCATGGCTGAGACCACATGTGGATGGCCATGGCCAAGGCAGGCAACGGCTGCGCCACCTGAGCCATCAATCACATCATGCCCGGTGGAATCGCGCAGCCAAATCCCCTGGCCGGAAACGGCAATGGGCGGATCCTTCAACAGGTTGCGATGGACGATATGGGACATGGGGCGGGCTCCTTCGCGGGTATCCTGCCGCGTTATGCCCCGCAGGGCTAGGATGTATTTTTAGGGCGTCAGCAGCCCCACCACAGCGCCAGTCATGCAGCAGGCGATGGAAGCCGAAACCAATGATGGCATGCCCAGCCGCAAAATATCCGCGCGCCGTTCCGGGCACATGCCGGCCATGCCCGCCACCATAATGCCGACCGACCCGAAATTGGTGAAACCACAAAGCGCATAGGTCAGGATCAGCCGAGACCGTTCCGAAAGCCCCGCGCCGCCGGATTGCGCAAGTTCCAGGTAGGACACGAATTCATTCACCACGATCTTCACGCCAAGCGAAGATGCAACGCTGGCCGCTTCCGCCGCCGGTACGCCCATGGCCCAAGCGATAGGCCATAGTAACAGGCCCAGCAGGCGTTGCAGCGTGAAGCCGGTTGCAGGTTCCAGCGCCATATTCACCAAAGCGACCAAGGCCACGAAAACAATCAGCGACGCCATAATGCCAAGCAGCAGCGAAAGCCCATCCTGCGTGCCGCGCACCAGCGCATCCATGCTGCTATCATAAAGCTTCACAGGCTGGCCGGTATCATGGTCTGGCACGGCGCCGGCGCTTTCCGCCGGCATCATCAGCAAAGCGGCGAGGATCGCGGCGGGGGCGGAAATCAGGCTCGCGGTCAGTAATTGCCCGGCCGCATCGGGCACTATGGGCGCGATCATCAGCGCATAAACCACCAGCGTATTGCCGCTGATGGTGGCAAGCCCCGCCGTCATTACCACGAAAAGCTCAGCGCGCGTCATGCGCGAAAGCCAGGCGCGGATCATGAGTGGCGCTTCCACCATGCCGACAAATACATTCGCCGCAACACCAAATCCCGCCGCGCCACCAATGCCGAACAGTCGTTGCAGCACTGCCGCCATTACGCGCACAATCGCGGGCAGAATGCCCCAATGATAGAACAGCGCGGAAAGCGCGCCGACCACCAGCACCAAGGGTAGCGCCTGGAAGAACAGAATGAAGGAAGCGCCCGGGCGGAGTTCTTGAAACGGCAAGGCACCACCACCCAAATAGCCAAAGACCAGCGATGTGCCGGCCTGGGTTGCGACGGCCAGCGCATTCACCGCATCACCCAAATAGCCAAAACCAGCGCGCAGCGGCGCAATATGCAAAAGCGCCGCGCCCAAAAGGATTTGCAGCGCCAAGCCCATTAGCACCACACGTGCTGAGACACCGCGCTTGAACCCACCCAAAGCCCAGGCCAGCAGGCAAAGTGCGAGTAAGCCAATGCCGGATTGGGCTTGCAGCGCGGTCATGTCGGCAGGATCGGTGTCGGTGGGTCGTCCAATTCCAAATCAGCGATGCGTTGGCCGCCGCGCTTGATGGCGTTGGTTGAGGTCTCGATCAGGTCCATATCTTTCTGCACCTGGCCAAAATGCCTACGCAGGCTATCGGTACGTTCTTCCAGCCGCCCGACATCAGCGAGCATCTTGTCCACTTCCCTGCGGATGCGCCCGGCTTCCGTGCGAAGTCGCACATCACGCATCAAGGCGCGCATGGTGCCAAGCACCGCCCATAAAGTGGTGGGGGAGACAATATAAACCCCACGCCGCGTGGCATCCGAAACAAGCGACACAAGCGAGGTATGCAGTTCCGCGTAAATCGCCTCAGACGGCACAAAAATCAGCGCACCTTCGGCGGTCTCCCCTGGGATTATGTAACGATCCGCCACATCCTTGATGTGCTTTTGCACATCGGCGGAAAACTGCCGAAGCTTTTGGGTGCGCGTGGTGTCATCCGTGGCTTCCCGCAAGGCAAGCCAGGATTCCAGCGGGAATTTCGAATCAATTGCAATCGGCCCGGGTGGGTTTGGCAGATGGATCAGGCAATCCGCGCGCTTGCTATTTGAAAGTGTTGCTTGCAGCGTAAAGGCATCAGAAGGCAGCCGATCCGCGATGATCTGTTCCATCTGGCTTTCGCCAAAGGCGCCGCGCGCCTGCTTATTGCCCAAAATACCCGTCAGCGTATTCACCTGGGAACCCAGCGCTTCGATATTGCTGCGCGCGGCATCAATTACCGCGAGTCTTTCCTTGATCTCGGCCGAGGTAGCGCCAAGGCTTGTTGTCATACGTTCGGTCTGGCTGTTGAGCGCGACAGAAAGGCTTTCATTTTGTCCCTTGATCGCTTCCGTCAGGCTGCGTTCCGCCTGCGTCAGCCGATCCGCCATGGCAGCTTCCTGCGCGGCGATGCGCCCGATCTGTTCCTGCACGGCGCCATTCAGCACGCGGGTTTGGTCCATTACCACGCTATTGACGCGATCGGCGATATCACCTTCCAGGGAAGCGACGCGCTCAGCCTGGCGTTCCTGCGCGGCAGCCAAAGCGGAAAGCTGCCCAAGCACCATGCCTGCCAGTGGATCAGGCGCGGGGCGGCGCAGGATGAGCACCAACGCAATCAGTAGCGCAGCGCCAAGAATGGCGAGCGGCAATACCGCATCGGGTGGTAGCCAACTCGGCAAGGTCCAATTTTGCATGTGTTCAGTATATCAGCTTCAATGCCTGAAATGCCGCATGCCGGTGAACACCATGGCGAGCCCGGCCTTATCGGCAGCCTCAATCACCTCATTATCTCGGATCGAACCACCTGGCTGGATAATGGCGGTGGCACCGGCCGAGGCCGCGATTTCCAGCCCATCGGCAAAGGGGAAAAACGCATCGGATGCCACCACGGACCCTTTGGCCAAAGGTTCAGCCAACCCCGCCGCCTTGGCCGCGGCTTCGCTTTTCCAGGCGGCGATGCGGCTGCTTTCCGCGCGGTTCATCTGCCCCGCGCCAATACCAACCGTGGCCAGGCCCTTGGCATAGACAATGGCATTGGATTTCACATGCTTGCAGACACGGAAGGCAAACAGCAGATCGGCCATCTCGGCTGCCGTTGGTACGCGCTTGGTCACGCATTTCAGTGTGTTTTCAGTGACACGCCCGGCATCGCGCGATTGCGCCAGAAAACCGCCGGCCACGGAGCGAAACATCATCCCCGGTGCGGCAGGATCAGGCAGGCCGCCTGTCAGC
>CAMCEP010000153.1 GCA_945873675.1 Asaia bogorensis | reverse complement strand
GGCGATGGCATCTATCGCCTGCGCCAGCCTGACATCACGCGCCGAAAGCCCGCCTGCGTCATGGGTGGAGAGCGTAATCTCCACCCGGTCCCAGACATTGAACCATTCCGGGTGATGGTCCTGCGCTTCGGCAAGCAAAGCCACGCGCGCCATAAAACCCCAGGCCTCGGAAAAATTCTCGAAGCGGAAGGTGCGGGTGATGGCATCGCGGCCTTCCACCAGCTTCCATCCCGGAAGCGTGGCCGAAAGCCCGGCCCGTTCTGTGGCGCTGAGTTTCTCCACCATGGCGTCAGATCATCGCCATGCCGCCATTGACATGCAAAGTCTGGCCGGTGACCCAGCCGGCCTCATTGCTCGCCAGATAGACCACGGCGGCGGCGATATCCTCGGGCGAGCCCATGCGCTGCGTTGGGATGCGCGTCAGCAGCGCGGTTTTTTGTGCGTCATTCAGCGCGTCCGTCATGGCGGTCTTCACGAAGCCGGGGGCCACCACATTCACGGTCACGCCGCGCGTTGCCACTTCCTGCGCCAAGGATTTCGACATGCCAATCAGCCCCGCCTTGGCGGCGGCGTAATTCGCCTGGCCGGCATTGCCGGTGACGCCAACGATGGACGCGATGGAAATAATCCGCCCCTGGCGCTTTTTCATCATGCCGCGCAAAGCGGCGCGGGCCAGGCGAAACGGCGCGGTCAAATCCACTTCCAGCACCGCATTCCAATCCGCATCACCCATCCGCAGCGCCAGCATATCGCGCGTAAAGCCGGCATTATTCACCAGAATATCCAAACCGCCCGCTTCGGCTTCGATTTTTTCAACCAGCTTCGCCGGCGCTTCCGGGTCTGCCAGATCAGCAGGTGCTACAATCACGCGCGCGCCAAGTTCGGCGGCCAGTGCTTCCAATTCCGCGGCGCGGCGGCCGGTGATGGCAACGGTCGCGCCCTGGGCGTGCAGCGCACGGGCCACGCCCGCGCCAATGCCACCCGTGGCGCCGGTGACGAGGGCTGTTTTGCCGGTCAGATCAAACATCGGAAATCCCCTCAGAGCGTTTTCAGGAAGGCTTCAAGCTCGGCCGGATTGCCGATGGAAATTGCGGTTGCTTCCGGCGCATTGCGCTTCATGAGGCCGGTCAGCACCTTGCCCGAGCCGACCTCGACAAATTTATCGCAGCCCATGGCGGCCATAGCGGCGACGCATTCGCGCCAGCGCACTGTGCCGGTCACTTGGCGCACCAGCAAATCGCGGATTTCGGCTGGGTCGGTCGCCTTGGCAGCGGTGACATTGGCCACCACCGGCACGGCGGGCGCCTGCATGGTGGCTTTGGCGAGCGCTTCCGCCATGGCGTCCGCAGCCGGCGCCATCAGCGCGCAATGGAAGGGGGCGGATACCGGCAGCAGCATGGCGCGCTTCACGCCCTTTTCCTTGGCGATTTCAATGGCGCGCTCAACAGCCGCCTTGGCGCCGGAAATCACCACCTGGCCACCGCCATTGTCGTTCGCGGCTTCCACCACCTCGGCCTTGCCGGTTTCGGGGTTGGTTGCGGCGGCAGCGCAAATTTCCTGCGCCAGATCAATCTCCGCGCCCAGAAGTGCCGCCATGGCGCCGGTGCCGGGGGGGGTGGCCTTTTGCATGGCCTCGCCACGCAAGCGCAAAAGCTTGGCGGCGGTGGCGATATCGAAAGCGCCGGCGGCAGTCAGCGCGCTGTATTCGCCGAGTGAATGCCCGGCCACCAGTGCCACGCGCGCGGCAAGCCCAAAACCGCCTTCGGCCTCAAGCGCCCGCACCACGGCCAGAGAATGCGCCATCAGCGCCGGCTGGGCATTGGCCGTCAGCGTCAATTCTTCCTGCGGGCCTTCCCACATCAGCTTACTCAGCTTTTGTCCCAAAGCATCATCCACTTCCTGGAAGACGTGGCGGGCAGAAGGAAAGGCATCGGCCAGGTCGCGGCCCATGCCGACAGCCTGGCTCCCCTGGCCGGGAAAGACGAAGGCGAAGGCCATGATCAGAATTCCGTGATGGTTAAGGTCAGGCCGCGCGAATGGCCGCGCGGCCCCGGCTTGTCAACCGCGTCAGTTCATCTGGATATTGGCGTCCTTCACCACCTGCTTCCAGCGGGCGAGTTCCGCCGAAATCGTGGCGCCCAATTCCTGAGGGCTGGACGCATCAATGGTGAAGCCCGCCGCCGTCAGGCGCTGCGTGGTCTCGGGCGCGCGAAGGGCAGCCACAATTACCTCGTGCAGCCGGGCGATGGCCGGCGCAGGCGTGCCCGCCGGGGCCAGAAAGGCGGACCAGGATGCGGAAAGCACATCCGGCAGGCCCGCTTCCACCATGGTGGGCACATCTGGCAGGCCGGAAAAGCGCTTGGTGCCGGCAATGGCAATGGCGCGCAAAGCGCCTGAGGCCACATGCGGGCGCACGGTTGCCGCATTCAGGATGCTCGCCTGGACCTGACCCTGGATCATGGCCGTCACCGCCGGGGCGCCGCCGGTGAAGGGGACATGCGTCGCTTCTGTCCCCGTGCGCTTCAGGAAAAGCTCCATCCCCAATTGCTCGGTCGAGCCCACGCCGCCCGAGCAATAGGAAGCCCGGCCCGCTTCGCGCTTCAGCCAGGCGACAAGCTCGGCCACATTGGTCGCGGGCACATCCTTATGCACCACCAGCATATTGGGGACCGACATCGCCAGGCTGACCGGGGCGAAATCCTTCTCAGGATCATAGCCGGGGCGGGCCATGACGGCGGGGTTGATGGTCATGGTGCCGCTGGCCGCCACAATCAGCGTATGGCCATCTGGCGGTTGCGCGGCGACATGCCGGGCGGCGATGGCACCGGTGGCGCCGGGGCGGTTTTCCACCACCACATTCTGCCCAAGGGCTGCCTGCATGGCGGGTGCGACCAGACGGGCCACCAGATCATTCGGCCCGCCGGGGGCGAAGGGCACCACCAGCACCACGGGCCGGCTTGGCGCCCAGCTGCCCTGCGCGCGGGCCTGGGTGGCCAGCAGCGCCAAGGGCAGGCCCATCACTATGCTGCGACGATTCATCCGGAAGCTCCCCGTGTTTTCTTGCTGTTACTAAGCATAAAGCAGCGCGCGGTGACAGTCAGGGCTTGATCCCAAGCCCCCCTTCGTGCTTTACGCCCCGCTCCCCTGCCGGGTGCAAGGCAAGTGCCCGGCTATGCCCCTATGCGCGCCCCATCCCGGGGCCAGGGCTGAGCCAGCCAAAGGGAGATCACATGCCGCTATACGAATGCGTGTTCATCGCACGCAATGATATCACGCAACAGCAGGTTGAAGCCATTGCCGACCAGGTCGCCGCGACGGTTGCCGAAGGTGGTGGTGAAGTGCGCAAGCGCGAATATTGGGGCCTGCGCAGCCTTGCTTATCGCATCAAGAAGAATCGCAAGGGGCATTACATGCTTCTTGGCCTTGAAACGCCCCCCGCCGCGTTGAACGAAGCCGAGCGTCAGCTTGGCCTGAATGAAGACGTGCTGCGCATGCTGACCGTGCGCGTGGAAGCGATTGAAGAAGCACCTTCCGCTGTGCTGTCCAAGCGTGGCGGTGATGATCGCGACCGTGAAAAATCCTTCCGTGGCCCACGCCCGGCTGGCCGCTTTGGTTCCGGCCGTGGTGGCGGCCGTGGTGATGACCGTGAGGAATTCCGCGCCCGTGGCCGCGACGAAATGGAAATGCCCATGGGGATGGAGGAATAAACCATGTCTGACAATGCAGATCTGATCCCCGCCGCCCGCCGCCCTGCCGTTGGCGCCCGCCGGCCTTTCCATCGTCGTCGTAAATCCTGCCCCTTCAGCGGGAATGGCGCGCCGAAGATTGACTATAAGGATGTGCGGCTGCTGTCGCGCTTCCTGTCTGAGCGCGGCAAGATCGTGCCGGCGCGCATCACATCGGTTTCAGCGAAGAAGCAGCGCGAATTGGCCATTGCCATCAAGCGCGCACGCTTCCTGGCGCTGCTGCCTTACGTGATTGCGGATTAGGCAGCAGATAGCGGCGAAGGGGCATGGGACCAGCCATGGAAATCAGGCGCGGCCTGTTGGATGACCCGCGTTGGCTCGCGGCGGCGATTGGTGGGATTGCTTCCGCCATCGCGGCGCTTTGGGCCATGCGTGGGCTTCCGCTGGGCTTTGCCGCGTTTTGGCTGACTTCCCTGCCGATCTTCGCCGCCGGGCTTGGCTTTGGCAGTTTTTCAGCCTTTGGCGCGCTTTGTGTTGGCACCTTGATGGTGCTGATCCTGGCGAGTGAATGGCCAGCGCTGATCTATCTGCTGGGCTTCGCGCTGCCGGCGTTGCTAATGGTGGCAACAGGGCTGAGGGCCGGCAGGCTTGATGCTGCCGGGCCATTGGCACTGATCGGTATTTGGCCGGCGCTGGTAATTTTGCTGGTGGCGGTGCTGCTGGCCGATAGCCCGGGTGGCTTCGATGGCGCGCTGATTGGCTCTGTCAAGCAAGGCTTGGCCCGTATGGGCATGGCTGATGCCGGCATGCCGGTGGAGCAATTGGCGCGTATCATGGCCCCCGCCATGGCGGGCTGGATGGTGGCGGGGCTGATCATCTGCGGCATTGGGGCGCAAACAGCGCTCACGCGCCGTGGCATGGCCTTGGCCGCAACGCCGCGCTGGTCAGAAACACGCTTGCCGATCTGGTACGGCTTTCTGCCATCCGGGGCGGCGCTGATCTGGCTGAGCGGTATGGGTGGCGATAGCAGCCTGCCCATGGCGCTTTTCCTGGTGCTATTGCTGCCCTTCTTTCTGCTGGGGCTTGCTGCGGTGCATCGGCGTTCCGCCGGCCGTACCGCCCGCCCCTTCATGCTTGGCGTGTTCTACGCCGGGCTTGTGATTTTGAGCGTGCCGGCCGCGATCGCGGTGACGGCCTTCGGCATTTTCGAACAATGGGGGCGGCGCAATGAGCCGCCCGGAGGCAAGACATGATTGACCTGATCCTGATGCAGCGCGTGGACAAGCTTGGCCAGATGGGTGAACGCGTGAAGGTGCGCCCTGGCTATGCGCGTAATTTCCTGCTGCCCACCGGCAAGGCGATTCGCGCCAGCAAAGCAAATCTTGAGCGCTTCGAACGCGACCGCGTTCAGCTTGAAGCGGATAACATCAAGCGCCGTGGTGAAGCGGAACGCGTGGCCGAACGTGTGGCCGGGCTTGCCGTGATCATCATCCGCCAGGCGGGTGAAAGTGGCAGCCTTTATGGTTCCGTTGTGTCGCGTGACATCGCGGTTGCCTGCACCGAAGCGGGGCTGACCGTCACGCGCGAACAGGTGCTGCTGGGCGAGCCGATCAAGGCTGTTGGCGTCAGCACCGTTCAGGTGGAATTGCACCCGGAAGTGCAGATCCCGGTGATGGTGAATGTGGCGCGCAGCCGCGAAGAAGCCGAAAAGCAAGCGCGCGGTGAAAGTGCGGCCGCCGCCGCCCAGGCTGAAAGCCTGGAAGCGGAATTGGCGGCTGAGATGGCAGCGACGGAAGAAGCTGGCTGAGGCTTGTGTGGGGGCGATGCCCCCACCTTCCCGCCTAGTGTGATCGGGCATGGTCCAGAAGGCCATTTTTTGGTCAAGCACTTGGTTGCTACCGTTAGTGTTCGACAGTCTTCGCTGCCCAGGCATGCGCTACTTCGCCCAAAAATTTGACTCCGGGAGTTCCAAGAATTACCGGAAAAGCGCATCGGCAGAATGCCTTCTGCCTCGGCTAGATAACAGGCGGAGGCGACGGCCCCGTTACCCAACACGCTGTCCAGTTTAGAAAAATTTGACATTAAAGATTTCTTGTACCCAATATGAATTCCATAATGATTTCGAAACTTCGGCGGCGAAGAAGGTTTTGAGAGATGATCGGGCAATAAAGTATCCTTACTGGCATGAGCAGCCAATTGATCTTAACTAAATGATCCCAAGCTCAAAAATCAGCGAGCGCCGTGGAATAGGCCCGCAAATTCTCTAAGGGAGGAAAATACGTAGGAGCCGTCATGAAAGACTATCAATCCACATTGAGAGCGATCTCAAATTTCATAGGTTCCCAGCATCCAGAGATGATGCGGATTTTTCTGGCGAAATACAAAGATCACATTTCAAATAAAATAGCAGCCCATTATCGAAATACGGTCGCCTATGGCCCGTTTAAAGGGCTGTGTTTTGTTGAGGAGGCGCATTGGAGCGCGTCAGATAGGGGAGGCATGATTTTAGGTCTTTACGAACAAGAAATATTAAACGAATTAAGCGCGATTTCACAAAAATATAAGATATTCATCGATCTTGGTGCCGCAGATGGATACTATGGCATTGGTGTTTTGGTCGGCCGTTTGTTTGAAAAATCATATTGTTTTGAAATCACCGAGGCTGGTAGATCGGTAATCCTGAAGAATGCTGAGCGAAATTTGGTTTCATCTCAAGTGATTGTGAAGGGGGAGGCCACAAGAGAAATTGTCACAGAAATTCCAAGCGATGAAATTGATTCGTCGGTATTGTTTGTTGATATTGAAGGCGCAGAATTTGATTTATTTGATTCAAAACTTTTCTCTGACTTCAAAAGATCAATCATATTTATCGAAACGCACGAATTTTTTCATCTCGACGGCAAAGAAAAATTGAAGAAATTACTATCCGATTCTCAGTCTACCCATCACGTCAAGCACATACGTATGGGTGGCAGGGATCTATCTGTGTTTCCCGAGCTTTTTAGCTGGAATGATTTTGATCGTTGGATTCTGTGCGTGGAAGGTCG
>CAMCEP010000152.1 GCA_945873675.1 Asaia bogorensis | reverse complement strand
ACCTGGCGCGGTGCTGACCGATGTCGGTTCTACCAAGGGCAGCGTGGTGCGAGACTTAGCGCCGCTGCTGCCAGCCGGCGTGCATCTTGTGCCGGCGCATCCCATGGCAGGGACCGAACATTCGGGCCCCGATTCGGGTTTTCCGGAATTATTCGAAGGCCGTTATTGCATCGTGACACCCTTGCCCGATAGCGACCCGGCGGCGGTCGAAAAGGTGAAGGAGCTTTGGCGCCGCTGCGGTTCCATGATCGAGACCATGGACCCCATCACGCATGACAAGGTTGTCGCCATTGTCAGCCACCTGCCGCATCTGATTGCCTTTACCATTTGCGGCACGGCGGATGATCTGGCGGAAGAAACCAAGGAAGCGGTGTTGAAATTCGCGGCATCCGGCTTTCGGGATTTCACGCGCATCGCGGCTTCGGATGTTGATATGTGGCGCGATGTTTTCCTGAATAATCGCGAAGCAGTGCTTGAGATGCTGTCGCGCTTTTCAGAGGATGCGCATGCCTTTGGACGCGCCATTCGGCGGGGAGAGGCGGGCTTCATTGAAGATCGCATCGAGCGCGGGCGGAAGATCAGGCGTAGTCTGATTGAGCGGAAGCAGGCTTAGGCTTGCGCAGGCAAGCGAGAATGCTTGACCCTGCAGAAACCCTCTCAGATGATCGTCGAATTGGGACGAAGCTGAAGCGCCGCCAAGGCGTCTCGCCAAAAATTGGTACAATCAGTCACTGGCCCGGGAGAAAAACATCATGTCTGCCATACGCCCAAGCTGCCTTGCATGGATTGCCGGTGCCGCCCTATCGGCACTTCTCACCACATCAGGGCCAGCTTCTGCGCAGCCTAGCCCCGAAGCCATTGTTGACGCCTTTGAAGCGGTGCTTGGGCCAGTGCGCACCCATCGCCCAAGCCACCCGAAGGGCCTTTGCGCGGCTGGGCATTTCGTGGCGACCGCTGAGGGCACAAGGCTTTCTGTGGCGCCAGTCTTCAGCGGGCAACGCAATACGGCTTTGATCCGCTTTGGCGTGGCCGGGGCCAATCCCAATGCGTCGGACACTGCGCGCGGGACGCGCGGTCTTTCCATCCGTTTCGAAGCGCCTTCCGGTGATTTGTTTGAAATGGCGAATATCTCCGCACCGGTTTTCGGCTCGCCCACGCCGCAAGCGCTGGTGAATGGGCTGCTTGCGCGCGCGAATGACCCCGCGACGGGCCGCCCAAATGCAGAGCGTGCGGCGGCCTTTGCCGCCTTCGTTGCCGCGAACCCTTCTGTTGGCAATCAGGGCCGCTTCTTGGCTGCCAATGCCCCGCCGGCAAGCTTCGCCACCACGCCGTATTGGGGGGTGAATACCTTCATGTTCCGCGGACAGGATGGGCAGGTTCGCCCGGCGCGCTGGGTGTTTGAACCGCGTGCGGGTGTGGAGCGCCTGACGGCAGAGCAGACGCAAAGTCTGGGCAATAACTTCCTGGCTGATGAGCTGCGTCGGCGCGTTGCGTCTGCCCCTGTTGAATTCGATATGGTGCTGCAATTCCCCGGGCAGGGCGATGATTTGCTGAACCCGACCATTGCCTGGCCGGATGATCGCCCGCGCGCTGTAGTTGGCCGCCTGACCATCACCGAAGTTTCCGCCGGCCCCGGCGGGGCATGTGATCCGATCAGCTTCATGATCCTGGATCAAGCGCCAGGCATTGAAATGAGCGATGATCCGGTCTTGCAGGCGCGTGCTTCTTCCTACGCGGTTTCGCTTACGCGTCGGACGCAATAGGAAGCCAATTATCGAAACGGGCTGAAGTTTGATTGGCTGATCTCTAACCCAGATCACCCTTCAACACTTCCCCCGCCAGATAAAGGCTGCCCGCAATCAGCACGCGCCCTGGCTTGGGATCAGCGGCGATTTTGCAAAGTGCTTCGGCAACTGTCGGGCCGGGTTCGGCAATACCGCCACTTGCTGTGACAATATCTTCAACACTCATTGCCAGATGCTGACCAGGTTCAGCCACGGCGTGGATGCTTGTGGCGAAGGGTAGCAAGGGGCGGAGGAATTCCTCACTCGCCTTGCCTTGCTTCATGCCGATCACAAGATGCAATGGCTGATCGCGCCATTGCATGAAATGCTGGGCCAGCGCCTGTCCCGCCCCGGCATTATGCCCGCCATCAAGCCAGAGCGAAAAACCTGTTGGCAGCAGCGCAGAAAGCCGACCCGAAAGGCGCTGCAAGCGTGCGGGCCATGACGCCTTGGCGATGCCCTCAGCAATCGCCGCATCATTCAACCAAGGCAAGCCAGCGACGCGCAAGGCAGTGATGGCGATGCCGGCATTATCCGCCTGATGGGGCCCGATCAGCCCAGGCGGCGGCAGCGCCAACGCGCCAGCGGCGTCGCGGTAGCGCAAGCCATCTGCGGTTGCTTCACAAAACCAATCCTGCCCACGCCGCAGCAGCATCGCGCCACGTTCGGCCGCCGTGGCGCTGATAACTTCCAGCGATTCCGGCGCTTGCGCGCCCGTGGCGCAGGGCACGCCAGCGCGCATGATGCCGGCTTTCTCGGCTGCAATCTTGCCGAGCGTATCACCCAGAAAATCCATATGATCCATGGAAATGGAGGTAATGGCAGTAGCCGCCGGGCGCGGCACGACATTCGTCGCGTCCAGCCGCCCACCCAACCCCACTTCCAGCACCAGCAAATCAGCGGGCACACGGCTGAACAGCACGAAGGCCGCAGCGGTGGTCACTTCAAACACTGTAATCGGCGCGCCTTCATTCACCGCTTCCACTTCTTCAAGTGTGGCGGTCAAAGCCTCATCCGTCACATAGTCGCCCGCCAGCCGGATGCGTTCGTGAAACCGCACCAGATGGGGCGAGGTATAAACATGCACGCGCTGCCCCGCCGCTTCGCCGATGGCGCGCAGAAAAGCGCAGGTGGAACCCTTGCCATTTGTCCCCGCCACATGAATGACCGGCGGCAGGCGCCGTTCCGGATGGCCGAGCTTGGCGAGCAAAGCCTCCATCCGGCCCAGGCTCAGATCAATAAGCTTGGGATGGAGCGCATGGAGACGCTCCACAATCGCTTCAGCGCGGGACAAGGGAATTATTCGGCCGGAGCCGCGGCTTCGGCTTCTTCATCGCTGCGGTTGAGCAGCGGCTGGCGCAACAACGAAATCACGCGGGCCAGGGTTTCGCGCATATCGCCGCGTTTCACCACCATATCCAGAATGCCATGTTCCAGCAGGTACTCGGCGCGCTGGAAGCCTTCCGGCAATATTTCGCGTACGGTCTGTTCAATCACGCGCGCGCCGGCGAAGCCGATCAGGGCACCTGGCTCAGCGATTTGGATATCGCCCAGCATGGCGAAGCTGGCCGTGACACCGCCTGTGGTCGGGTCACACAACACGGTAATGAAGGGCAGGCCGGCTTCCTTCACCATGCGCGTTGCAATCACCGTGCGCGGCATTTGCATGAGGCTGACAGCCCCTTCCTGCATGCGCGCCCCGCCCGAGGCAGTAAACACGATCACCGGCGCATTCTGCAGCACGGCAAGCTTGGCGGCGGTGACAATGGCCTCACCCACGCCGGCACCCATGGACCCGCCCATGAAAGCGAATTCGAAGGCGGCGACGACCGCGCGTTGGCCATTGATGGTGCCATGCGCCACGGCCACCGCATCATCCATGCTTGTCTTGGTTTGGCTTTCGCGCAGCCGGTCCGCATAGCGGCGCTGATCACGAAAGCGCAGCGGATCAGCCGGCGCCTTGGGCAATTCAATGCGCGAAAAGCCAGGGTCCAGCGTGGCTTCCAGCCGCTGCACGGCACCAAGGCGCATGTGGTGCCCGCAATGAGAACAAACCCGCAGCGCCTTTTCCAGGTCCCGATGAAAGATCATCTGCTGGCAGGCAGGGCAATTATGCCAGAGGTTTTCCGGCGCTTCCCGCTTGAACAGGCCCTGGATCTTCGGCAGGGCCCAATCGCTGATCCAGTTCATGTCATATCCTTAAGCTTGGGCCTGAGGCCGTTGGAGTGGGAAATAGCCCAGATGCTCCCCTTGGGGAAACCCGGCTTTATTCCCTGGGCTTTTCCGGGCTGTCTGGCTTGGGGGGGGTATCCGCCTGATCCCGCGCCCGCGCCTGGGCCTTGCGCCGGCGGAGATTCTCCCTGAGCGCCGCCGCCAGCTTTTCTTCGCGGGACGGAGCGGGCTTGGGCGGGGTTTTGCCTTGCTTTTCCATGCCGGCATGAATTGGCAGCGCATTCTGCCGTCATCAAGGGGTTGCGGGACGCCCCGGGCTGGGGCTAGAGGATGCGCGTCCGCCAGGGCCTTGGCTGTTGTAGCTCAGTGGTAGAGCACTCCCTTGGTAAGGGAGAGGTCGAGAGTTCAATCCTCTCCAACAGCACCATTTTTCCCCTAAAAATCAGATATTTAGTTGGGAGCCTCTTTTGTGAGGCACCGATTTTGGGGGTATTACAGAGTATTACACTTTCCCCGCCCCCGGCGCTCCTGATATCTTGGGGTTATGTCTAACGGCAGAATCGTCAATCGGCAGAGCTTTCGCGACGGTAAAATCGTCATTTACCAGCTCGAAGATCGCCCAAAGCAGCTATGGATCTGCCGGATTAAGCTGCCGAATGAACCCGGATATGTTTACCGTGGGACAGGCACATCGGATCTGTATGAGGCGCGCAAGTTCGCCGACGATCTACTCGATGAGCTTCGTATTAACGCGAAGCTTGGGAGATCAAATAGCGCAACCAGCTTCAAGCAGCTGGTTACCGAATATGAGATTGGTAACAGCAGAGCGGGTATAACGACGAAGCGGGTAAAGGCGATACTGGCATTTCTGAAAACTTATGCGCTTCCGTATTTTTCGGAACGCAAAGCGGTGGCGCTCACATCCGCCGAGGTGACAAGCTTTTTTGACTGGCGCATGGAAAACGGAGCGCGCAAGACGCCGAGTGCGAATACGCTTGCACATGAGGCGAGTATGTTCCGTTCCTTCGTGAGCTGGTGCACCAAGCGAGGTCATATCAATGAAAAGATTGCAGTAGAGGGGCATAAAAGTTCTAGTGAACGTCGCCCGAACTTCGACACTAACGACTGGGCGATTTTAACTCGGTTCCTGCACCAGTGGGTGAAGCGCGCAGAGGGAAAATCTGGATCTGGTGTGCGCGATCGGATCATGCTGATCAACTATGTCTTAATTCTATCGAATACTGGCATCAGAGTGGGCGAAGCACGTGGCTTGCGCTGGCGCGACGTTGAGAGTGATGCTTCTGCTGATGGGCAGATCAATGTCATCTTGCATGTCAGGGGAAAAACTGGGTCGCGCGAAGTCGTTGCTAGGAATGCTGATGTAAAAAAATATTTCGAACGAATCTGGGAGCTTCGCAGTACTGAGCGTGGATCTGCACCACCGAGGGATGAACACATCTTTTGTCATATAGATGGACAGGCGATCCATAGCTTTAAGAAGGGTTTCAATACCCTCATAGAAGCCGCCGGTGTCGAACGTGATAAGAATGGTGATCGGCGAACTATCTATTCGCTGCGACATACCTACGCCACTTTTCGTCTGCAAGAAGGAGTTAATCATTATGTCTTGGCAAGAAATATGGGCACAAGCGTGAAGATGCTTGAGCAATATTATGGGCACACGTCGAACAGAGCGATGGCTGATGAACTGACAAAAAATAAAAGTAGGAAGCGTGATAAATTACCTTGGGAAACTACGCGCTAAGTCAAACTTTCCCTGTAGGCAGATCCGATATCCCGATACGATTCTCCAAATCGAAGGAGAGCCATTATGGATGTCGCCATTTACGCCCGAGTTTCGACGGCTTCGCAGACAGTCGAGAACCAGCTCATCGAGCTGCGCGATGCTGCTAAGCGTCTGGGATGGACGGTGACGCATGAAGTCATCGATGAGGGCATCTCCGGCAGCAAGGGCAGATCTGATCGCCCGGGATTCGATCGGATCTTTGAGCTGGTGGAGCATAAAGCGGTGGGCGCTGTGATGGCATGGAGCGTGGATCGCATCGGACGATCTCTGCAGGATTTGGTAGCTCTAATGAAGGAGCTTCAGCGCAATTCCGTGGACCTTTATTGCCATCAGCAGAGCATCAACACGGCAACGCCAGCTGGGCGCATGACATTCAGCATCTTTGGCGCTTTGGGAGAATATGAACGCTCTCTAATTATTGAGCGAATCCATGCAGGCATTGCTAGAGCGAAGGCGGAAGGGGTGAGGTTTGGGCGACCGCGTGTCTATGGCGACGAGGTGCGTGAAAGGGTGATCGAACTGCGGGCTAAGGGAATGAGGATGCGGGATATCGCGCGGGAGCTAGGCGTGGGTTTCGGGACTGTGTGGCGGGTGTGTCGGGGGTGAAGCGCCGCCTGTGCCTGGGCTTCGGTGGTTCATCGCGCAATTCTTGGAGCCGGACATTCGTCACCAATGCCGCTAGACGAATTTCGACTGTTAGCGGTAGCCTTCGGGATGTTCAGCTGCTGGCAGGGCATTCGGCTTTGTCCACCACCCCGGCGATATTGAGTCGCGTAGTGTCACAAAGTCTGGTAGCTTCATTTTGTCACAACGTGCGTGTCATCCAAGAAACCTGAAGGATCGACCATGTCAGAAAACGACACCGCCCCCGACTTCGCCAAAATTATAGCCAAAGCCTGGCGTGACCCTGCCTTCAAGTCAGCATTGATCGCCAACCCGACTGCCGCTCTGAAGGCAGAAGGTATCGATGTGCCTGATGGCATGGCGGTGACCGTTGTGGAGAACACCGACAAG
>CAMCEP010000151.1 GCA_945873675.1 Asaia bogorensis | reverse complement strand
GTAATCCCAGCGAATTTTCGGCGACCTTTGCTGCCCCCGCCCGTATCCTGAAACTATCTGATGGCAAGGGTATTGGCCGGCGCGGCACCATGGCCGGTCGCGCCTTTGATCTTGGTCCGGCCGCGCTGCTTGAACTTGAAGGCAGCGGCATCCGCGTGGTGCTGGCAAGCCTCCGTCGCCAATGCCATGAACCGCGCATGATTGAGATGTTTGGCGTGGATATCGCCGCCGCGCGCGTTGTGGTGGTGAAATCGCGCGGGCATTTCCGCGCTGGCTTTGATGAATTCTTCCCTGATGAGCGCATTCTTGAAGTGGATGTGCCGGGCCTGACGAGCCCGGTTCTGGTCAATTTCGCCTGGAAGCGCCTGCCGCGCCCGGTTTTCCCGATTGATTCCGGGGCAGGCTGGTCAGGCGCGGCGTAAGGCACCACATTCCCGATTACCCACTGAACGGAGAAACACATCATGACTGCGACCATCATCACCACGCGCGACGGCGGCCCACTGCATTTGAAGGGTGAGATCACCCTAAAGGGTGCACCGATTGAAGGCGGCGAGGCCTGGCTTTGCCGTTGCGGTGCCTCCAAGAACAGCCCCTGGTGCGATGGCAGCCACAAGGCAGCTGGGATTCCGCTGACCGGCGCGCCGGCCAAGCGCGAAGGCCGCGATATTTCTGGCACGACCGGCCCCGTTAATCTGGACCCGCAGCCCAATGGCTCAGTGCGCGCATCGGGCCCCATGATTGTGCAGAATGCGGCCGGTGAGGAAATTGACCGCACGCCGCAAGCTTCCTTCTGCCGCTGCGGCCAGACCGCCAAGGCGCCCTATTGCGATGGCAGCCACAAGAAGGCGGGTTTTACGGCGCCCTGAGCATTTTCAATGCCAAGTGGTAACACTTGGCGGCTCGGAAAATGCGATCAAACAAAAGCCTAGAGTGGTTTCCGTGAGCGAAAGTGAACGGAACCCGCTCTAATTTTTGAAGCGCGGATCGTTGCCGATCCGCCCTCAAACGCCGGCGCGCGCCTCCGCGCGCTTGGCTTCGCCGCAGGGGCGGCCGCGCCCATTCGGGCGCTCGCCCGCCTTTGGCGGGCGCAAGCGTTTCATCTTCCTGATAACGAAGTTCTCCTTGCCTATCTCCGCGCGCGGCGCACTTCAGCGACCGCGCGTTCCAGATCCGCCAAGGGCACCGCGCCTGGAATGAAGGCATCGCCAATGATCAAGGCGGGCGTGCCTTCAATGCGAAGCGCGCGGGCCAATTCCATGTTGGTGTCAATGCGCTGCTGCAAGGCGGGATCAAGCAAATCGCGTTGCCAGCGCGCGATATCCATGCCGGTCCTCTCAGCCTCTGCGCGCATTGCGGCTTCCGTTGGCTCACCACGCAGCGCCATCAGCCGATCATAGAATTCGCTGTATTTGCCCTGGCGCTGCGCGGCCAGCGAAGCGCGTGCGGCAACAACAGAAGCCGGGCCCAGCACCGGTAGATCTTTCATCACCACGCGGATATTGCGATCCTTGCGCAGCAATTCCGCCATTTCGCCGGCCAGCCTTTTGCAGAAGGGGCAGCGCGCATCGAAAAATTCCACAATCGTCACGTCGCCGCGCGGATTGCCGCGCACGGGGTCTGCCGGGTTCCGCAAAAGGGCCGCTTCATGCGCGCGGATGGCGCTGGCTTGGGTGGCGTTGCGTTCAAAATCCTCGGCCGCTTGCAGTGCGGCCAGGCCTTCGCGCAAAAGAGTCGGGTCGCGGCGCAGCGCATCACGCAGAATAGTGAGGATTTCGGCGCGCTGCGCTTCCGTGAAGCCCTGGGCCAAAGCTGGCCCGGCCAGGGTGGCGGCGAAGGCGGTAAGCAGCAGGCGTCTTTGCATGGTGATGGGTTCCGGCGATGCGTTTTGCGCTAACCAAGCCTGCCCGGCGCCATGAGGCAAGAAGCGATTCTGAGCCCCCGCCCTTGGACTCGGGCGCTTCTATGCTAATCCCTATCCGCGACGCGCCTGCCGGCGCGGCCATTCAGGAAGAATAACGGCATGATGCAGCATGGCGGCAGGTTGAAACTGGGGCGGGGTTTGCTCGGCATTGGGCTTGCCCTGGCCTTGGCGGCTTGCCAAACGGTGGAATCCACCGTGGACCGCACGGTTGAAACAGTTACGGGCCGGTCGAATATCGCCTTTGGCACGCCAGGCCATGTCTCGGGCTTCCTGGGCGGTGTTGCGGCGGATGAACCCCGTGCGGCGATTGTGGCGCGTGATATCCTTTCAAGCGGTGGCTCGGCAGTGGATGCCGCCGTGGCCGGGGCCTTCACCATGGCGGTGACTTTGCCCTCGCGTGCGGGGCTTGGCGGCGGTGGGGCTTGCGTGGCGCTGGATGCGCAGCGCGGTTCGGCACGCGCCATTATCTTTCCTGCCGGCGCGCGCACCGAAATACCCGCTGGCACCGACCGCCCCGCCGCACTGCCAGCCACGGCCCGCGGTCTTTTTGCGCTCCATCTCAATGCCGGGCGCTTCAAGATCGAGGATCTGATCCGCCCCGCCGAGGATTTGGCCCGCCTTGGCACAGACATCAGCCGCACCTTGGCCGATGATCTGGCCGTGGTGGCCGGGCCATTGCTTGCGGACCCGAGCGCCCGGCAGGTTTTCGGCCGCGCCGGGGGGGGCGTGCTAAAGCTTGGCGATCGCATTACCCAGCCGGATCTGAGCGCCACCCTGGCGCAGCTGCGCGCCGCGGCACTTGGCATTGGTGATCTTTACCAAGGTAGCTTGGCGGAACGGTTGGTGGAGGGTTCCGTCATGTCAGGCGGGGGCCTGACCGAAGCTGAACTGCGCGCCACGCGGGTACGTGTGGGCGGCCCTGCGCGCTCTGCCCTTGGGTCGGATCTGGTGCTGCTGACCACCGAGGCATCGCCGGGCATGGCGGGGGCGCTGCAAGCCGCAATGGCTGGACAGGCGCCAACGGATGGCGCAGCCGGGGCGGGGGCAGGGGCTTCGCTGATCACGCTGGATCGGGAAGGCAATGCGGTATCCTGCGCCTTCAGCATGAATAATCTTTTCGGCACGGGCCGTATTGTGCCGGGCACGGGGATTTTGCTTGCCGCCGCACCAGGCATTGGCCAGGTGCAGCCCGCACCTCTGCCAGTGGCGATTCTGGCGCGGCCCGATTTGCGGCGCTTCCGGGCCGCGGCTTCCGGTAGCGGTGGCCAGGCGGCCTTGGCGGCAACGGCCCTGCCTTTGGCTGCGGTGCAGCGCCGGGCCGGGCCGGCTGATCCCTTTGTCGGGGTGCCGGCGCCGGGGCGCGGCGTAGTGATTTCCTGCGCCGGGTTGGTGCCCACCAACGGCCCGGCCTGCATCGGCGCTGCCGATCCGCGCGGTGGCGGGGTGGCGCTTGGCAGCTTTGGGCGCTGATCATGGCGCTCAAGACCGGTCGCGGGGCTGAGGCACCGCCCTTCCTGGTGATGGATGTGATTTCGGCGGCCAATGCGCGCGCGGCGAGCCTGCCGCCCGGCGCGCCCGGGATCATCCGCATGGAGGTCGGCCAACCCGGTACCGGCGCACCGCGTGGCGCGGCTGAGGCTGTAATCCGCGCACTCAATACCGGCGCGCCCCTTGGCTATACTGAGGCGTTTGGCTTGTTGTCGCTGCGTGAACGCATCGCGCGGCATTATCTGGATCATTATGGGCTGGTTGTGCCGGCGCGGCGCATTGCGGTCACCATGGGCGCTTCGGGGGCGTTTCCCTTGGCCTTTCTGGCGGCGTTTGATCCGGGCGATGCCATTGCCATGGCCGCACCCTTCTACCCGCCCTATGCGAATATCCTGCAAGCGCTGGGGATGCGCCCACAATTGCTGGAATGCGATGCGAAAACACGCTTTCAACCGACCGTGGCGATGCTCGAAAAGCTGGACCCGCGCCCGGCCGGGCTGATCATCGCAAGCCCCTGCAACCCTGCCGGCACCATGCTGGCGCCTGATGAATTGGCCGCGATTGCGCGCTGGTGCCATGCCGAAGGGGTGCGGCTGATCAGTGATGAAATCTATCACGGGCTGAGCTGGGGCACGGTTACCGAAAGCAGTGCTGCTGCCTTCAGCGAAAGCGCCGTGGTGGTGAATAGTTTTTCCAAATACTGGTCCATGACCGGCTGGCGCATCGGCTGGCTTGTGCTGCCCGAGGATCTGATTCGCCCGGTGGAATGCCTGGCGCAAAACATGTTCATCAGCGCGCCCCATGTCGCCCAGGTTGCGGCGGAAGCCGCCATGGATTGCCGCGAAGAACTGGAAGGCAACAAGGCCGCCTATGCGCGAAGCCGCGCGGCGCTTCTGGCCGGCTTGCCGCGCGCTGGGTTTGACCGGATCGCGGCGGCTGATGGCGCTTTCTATCTTTGGTGCGATGTCTCGGGGCTTACCAATGACAGCGCGGCGTTTTCGGCTGCCATGCTTGAAGGGGCGGGGATTGCCGCCACCACAGGGCTTGATTTTGACCGGGGACGCGGCGGGCGCTTCCTACGCTTTTCCTATTGTGGCCGCGAAGCGGATATGGCGGCGGCGCCGGAACGTCTGGCGCGTTGGTTAGGGCGATAAGGACTTTTCAGCCCGTCCGCCTCTTGCGTTCGATCTGTTCCACCTTCGGCCAGATGGATTTGAACAGCGCTTCACGGAGCGACATATCGCCGCGATCGGCTGGCGCGTAATCCGGGTGCAATTCGCGCGCAAGCACGCGGCGCAGCGCATCGAATCGCTGGCGATCCATTTCATCGGCTTCTTCGGTCAGCATGCGCGCCTCAGCAGCCAAGGCGCGGCGCTTCCAGGCTTCGCGTTCCGCGATCAATAGCCGGCAGGCATCGCGGAGCTTTTGCATATTCTCCCGCTCGGCCATCAGCACCCTGGCGGCTTCGCGCAGCTTATCCATCACTTGCTGCTGGTCATGGCTGCTTGACGCGCTGGGTGGTGGCGAAAGGGCAGTACGCGCGGCTGGTTTTTCGGGCGCGGGCAGGCTGCCGCGGCGCAGCGTGGCCCCCTTGCCGGGCTCGGCCGCGTCAGGTTTGCGCGCAGCCGGCGGGCCTTTGCTGCGGGCAACTGGCCACCAGCCATCATCTTCAATAGCACCAACCACCCCGGAACGTTCCATCCGTTCCAGATAGTCAAGCGCGACACCCCAGCGGACGCCCAGACCATCCGCAAGCGTGCTGGCATTGATCCGCGGCTGGCGGCGCACAAAGCGCACGGCATCGGCGTAGCTTGGAATCGACATTGTCCACCATCAGGCGATCCAGGCTGGATCACCTGATGGCATTCTCGCTGCGCTTCATTAAGCCTTGGTGAAGGGCTGAGGTTTGGGCGTTGAAAACCTTAACCGGCGGTGATTTTAGCTGCCCGCACAACCTCTGCCCAGGCCGCCGTTTCGCGTTCCATGCGCGCGGCCAGGGCTTCAGGCGTGGAAGGCACCACCAGCGCGCCGGCATCAAAGGCACGTTTGCGGATGGTGGGATCGGCCAAAACCTCATTCAATTTCTGCGCGAGCAGGCGTGCCACGGGTTCCGGCGTGCCGCGTGGCGCGAATAGGCTGAACCAGACATTGAGGTCGAGGTCCGCAAGACCTTCCTCCTTCGCCGAGGGGATATTCGGCATGCCCGGATGGCGTTCATTGGAACTGACGCAAAGTGCGCGCAGCTTGCCATCCGCGACCAGCGGCGTGAGCGGCGGCGGTGAATTCATGTAGAAATGTACGCGGCCCGCGATCAGGTCGCGAATGGTCTCGCCAGTGCCGCGATAGGGCACATGCAGCATGTCAATGCCGGCGCGCAGCTTCAGCAATTCCGCACCGAGGTGATGCATGGACCCAACGCCTGCCGAGGCATAGGTCAGATCGCCTGGCCTTTGCTTGGCATAGGCGATGAATTCCCGCATGGAATTCACCGGCACGGATGGGTGGGTCACGAAAAGCTGCGGTGTATCGGTGATTTGTCCGATGGGGATGAAATCCCGCGCCGGAAGAATGCCGCCTAAGGTGCCAACCGCAACGCGCCCTGTCATGGTGCCGCAATAGCCGCACAACAGCGTATGGCCATCAGGGCGCGCTTGCAGCACGGAAGTAAGGCCCACCACATCATTCCCGCCGGGGCGGTTTTCCACCACCATGGAACCGCCCAAAGCGCGGCCAAGCTGATCCGCGATCAGCCTGGCGCTGAAATCCGTGCCGCCACCCGCAGGCGATGGGACCACCAGCGTGATGGGCCGATTGGGGAAGGCGTCCTGCGCGCGGACCAGGGCAGGGGCGCCAAGCAGGCCAAGTGCCGCACCTGTCAGCGCACGGCGGGAAATCCTGTGCTTCATTGGCGTATCCCCTTTTTTCACACAGCACCGGCAGCAGTGACGCCGCCATCCACGATCAGCTCCGTCCCCGTGACGTGCTTCGCTTCGTTGGAGACAAGGAACAGCACCGCATGGGCGATATCCCAGCCATCGCCCATTTTGCCGAGCGGCACTTGCGCATCGCGCTTGGCGATCAGCGCGGCGGCGTCATTGCCGCCCAATTGGCGCACCAGCCGGTGTTCGACCAACGGTGTATGCATCAGCCCTGGCACCACGGTATTGCAGCGCACACCCGCCTTGGCGTTTTCAATGGCAACTGATTTCGACAAAGCCACAATACCGTATTTGGTCGCGCTATAGGCAACATGCGGCCGCGCCGCCTGCATGCGATAGCCCGCGATGGAGGAGATATTCACAATCGCACTCCCCGCCTGCTTCTTCAGATGCGGGAGGGCGAATTTACAGCCGAGGAAAGCGGATTTCAGG
>CAMCEP010000150.1 GCA_945873675.1 Asaia bogorensis | reverse complement strand
ATTCGCAAGCCCGGCAAGCGCGCCGGCATCGCCATCGGTCAGCAGCAATTGGGCGCCTTCCCGCGCAAAGGCTTCCGCCAGCCCACGCCCGTAAACCCCGGCAGCGCCGGTGATGACAACCTGTTGACCCGCAAAACGCATGGCGCTTGACCCCTTTCTCGGCTGGCAGGATGCGCCCTTGCGGGCGGATCGCCAAGTCTATGCCCTTGCCCAGATCGGCCAAGCGGTGCCAGCATCCCAGTCAAGAGACAAAGCCGGGGGAAACGTGATGCCGAAGCGCGCAAGGCCGCACGGCGCATGCTCCCCCATACGCAGAAGGGATATGCCATGCTGACTGTCACCAACAATGATTCCGTGCTGGGTGCCAGCGTCACCGGTGTCGATTTGTCGAAGCCGCTTTCGGATAAGGATTTCGCCGGCATTCTGCGCGCACTGGGCGAAAGGGGCGTGCTGCGCTTTCCGGGCCAATTGCTGGAACCGGCGGCGCTGCGCGATTTTTCTCTGCGCTTTGGCAGCATCCAAACCACGCTGACCGGCAAGTTCCAGGATCCGGATGTGCCGGAAGTGGGTATTCTCTCCAACATCGTTGAAAACGGGCAGCCGATTGGCTTGGCGGATGCCGGGCAGGATTGGCATACCGATATGTCCTATCGCGACACGATGGGCTTCGTGAATGTGCTGAACGCGCACCAGGTACCGCATCGCGATGGCAAGCCTCTGGGCAATACCGTATTCGCCAATATGCACGCGGCTTATGAAACCCTGGACCCGGCGCTGAAAGACAAGCTCGCCAACGCTACGGCGACGCATGATTTCAACAAATTCTGGGACAATATGTGCAAGCGCCCAGGCAGCACGCGCCCGCCGTTGACGCCTGAGCAACGCGCCAAGCGCCCGCCTTCTGTGCACCCGGTTTTCATGACGCATCCGATCACGGGGCGGAAGGTGCTGTATTGCAATCCGGGCTATGCGATCCGCATCAATGAGCTTTCGGAAGCCGAAAGTGATGTGGTGCTTGAAGCGCTGTTTGCGCATCAATTGGAAGCGCGCTTCCTGCACACCCATGTCTGGAGCGTGGGTGATGTGCTGATTTGGGATAATATTGGCACGCTGCATAATGCGCTGCCCGATTATGGGCCCAATGAACACCGCCTGATGAAGCGCTGCCAGGTAATGGCCGACCGCGTGTTCCAATCTGATTTCATCCAGCGCGCGCTGGCAGCCTAAGGAAACCTGATCATGCGCTGGATTCGCTTCACCGCCGAAGACCGCACCCGCTATGGCATTCTGGAAGGCGACCGCATTCTAGAAGTCTCCGGCAGCCCTTTCGATGGCTATGAGAAAACTAGCCGCAAGCATGATCTTGCCGCGGTGAAGATCGAAGTGCCCGTGATGCCGCGCACTTTCTACTGCGCCGGGCTGAATTATGTGGAACATGTGAAGGAAGGTGCGGCCAAGCGCGGCGAAGTGCCGAATATTCCGGCCAAGCCCGATATGGGCTACCGCGCCAGCAATGCGCTGATCGCGCATGGGGAGACCGTGATCATCCCCGCCGATGCGACCGAGAAGATTCACTATGAAGGCGAACTTGTCGCGATAGTGGGTAAGAAGGCCAAGAACCTGTCAGAGGCCGAGGCGCTGAGCTGCATCATGGGCTGGACCATCGGCAATGATGTGAGTGAACGCACCTGGCAGAAAAGCGACCGCACTTTCTGGCGTTCCAAGAATACCGATACCTTCAAGCCCATGGGCCCATGGATTGAAACCGAATTCAATATGGAAGCGGCGCGCACCAATGTGCGGCTGAATGGCGAAATCACCACCACGTTTGAAACAGGCCATATGCTGTTTTCCACGGCGGTCTTCATTGCGGCCATGACGCGCTATCTGACGCTTTATCCCGGTGATGTGATCTGGATGGGCACGGATGGTGTCTCACCGGATGTGAAATCTGGCGATGTGGTGGATATTGAAATCACGGGCATTGGCCATTTGACCAATCCCTTCCTGCGCGCCAGCGCGTCATAAGGGGCAGCACCATGGATGTCGCCGCCGAGAAGGTTCGCGCGCAGATTGAAGCCATTCTGCTCTCCTGGGGGATGGAATCAGACCTGGCCGCCACCACCACCGAAGCCATGACGGAGACGGATTTATTCGGTGTGGATAGTCACGGCATTTCCATGCTGATGACCTATGAAAAACGCTTGCAGGAAGGCAAGTTGAAGATCAATGCGCGCCCCATAATTGAACGCCGCACCGCCTGTACGGCGCTGATTGATGCAGGTGCTGGGCTTGGGCATCCGGTTTCCAGCTATGGCATGAATCTGGCCGTGGATATGGCGAAGGAAGCCGGGCTTGGCGTGGTGGGTGTGCGCAATTCGCATCATTTCGGCGCGGCGGGTGTTTATGCGCGTATCGCGGCGCGGCGTGGTGCGATTGGCCTGGTGACCAGCGCGACACGCGGCGTGACCATGGTGCCAACGCGCGGCGCCAAGCCCGTGCTCGGCACCAATCCAATCGCCTTTGCCGCACCCGCCGGGCGCAACCTGCCCTTCGTCTTGGATATGGCGACCACCACCACGGCGGCGGGCAAGGTGAAGGTGTATGATTTGAATGAACGCGCCATGCCTGCGGGCTGGGTAGTGGATGGCGCCGGCAATCCGATCACCGATGCCAAGCGCGGCATGAAGATTTTGCACGAAGAACCGGAAGGCGGGCTTTCGCCACTGGGTGGATCACCCGAAATGGCCAGCCATAAGGGCTATGGTCTGGCGATGATGGTGCATATCCTGGGCGGCACGTTAGTGGGGTCTTCCTTCTCCCCTATTCGCAACCGTACGCAGAATCCGAATGATCCCGATGATATCGGGCATTTCTTCATGGCGATTGACCCTGGCGCCTTCCGCGCACCCGGCGAATTCGAAGCCGATCTGGATGCGGTGATTGATGAATTGCATGCCACGCCAGCCGCCGATGCCGCCAAGCCCGTGCTGGTGGCGGGTGATCCAGAAGAAGCGGAACGTCAGCGACGCTTGCAGCATGGCATCCCTATCCCGCCTGCTTTGGACAAGCATATTCGCGCCATCTGCGCCCGCTCCGGCGCGGCGTATCTGCTGAGCTGAAGGAAGCACCGCCATGAAGCGCCTGCTGCTTGCCGCCCTTGTGGCTTCCATGCCGGCCACGGCGCAGAATCTGCGCATGGGCGTGGGCGCGCAGATCACCTCAGCCGATCCGCATTTCCACAATATCTCGCCCAATAACGCCTATGCCTCCATGGTCTTCGACAATTTGCTCGAGACGGATTCAAAGGCGCGGCTCACAGCCTCCCTCGCGGAAAGCTGGCGCGCGGTGGGTGAGGATGCCTGGGAATTTACGCTGCGCCGTGGTGTGCGCTTCCATAATGGATCGGATTTCACTGCCGAGGATGTGGCCTTCACGCTGGAACGCATTCCGCTCGTGGTGAATAGCCCTGGGTCCTTCCGCACCTATACCCAGGCAATCACGGGCGTGGAGATCATTGATTCCCACACGCTGCGCTTCCGTACCAATGGCCCGGCGCCATTGCTGCCGACCGATCTGGCGCAAGTGCCCATGCTGGACCGTGAAACGCACCAAGGTGCGACGACCGAGGAGTTCAACGCGGGCCGCGCTGCGATTGGCACCGGGCCGTATCGTATGATGGCCTATCGGTCTGGCGATCGGGTTGAATTGCAGCGCTTTGATGGCCATTGGCGCGGTCGCCCTGCATGGCAGAGCGTGGATTACCGCATGATCACCAATGATGCCGGCCGCACTGCCGCACTGCTCGCGGGTGATATAGATATCATTGATCAGGTGCCGACATCGGATATTGAACGCCTCCGGCGTGATCAGCGCATTGCGTTGAGCGAAATTGATAGCATGCGCTTCATCTATTTCGCGCTGGATCACATGCGTGATGGGCCAACGCCTTTCATCACCGATCATGATAGCAAGCCTTTCGCCCGCAATCCATTGCGGGATGTGCGCGTGCGCCAGGCGCTTTCCCTTGCCATTGACCGCCCCGCGATTGTGGCACGCGTGATGGAAGGGGCAGCGAGTGCCACGCGCCAGGTAATGCCGGAAGGCGCTTTTGGCTATGTGCCGGAACTCGCGGTGTCACGCGCTGATCCGGACCAGGCGAAAAAGCTGCTCGCGGAAGCGGGCTATCCCAATGGCTTTCGCCTGACGCTGCATGGGCCAAATGACCGCTACCCGAATGATGCGCGCATTGCGCAAGCCGTTGGGCAAATGTGGACACGGATTGGCATTCGCACTCAGGTGGATGTGGCGCCCTATGCCAGCTTCATCGCCAAAGCGTCGCGCCAGGAATTTTCGGTGTTTTTGGTTTCCTGGGGCAGTTCAACGGGTGAACCCATGGCGGGGCTGCGGTCCATCGCTGCCACTTATGACCGTGCGCGCGGCACCGGTTCGGTCAATCGCGGGCGCTATTCCAATACGGAATTTGATGCGCTGCTGGCCAGTGCCGCACGGGAATTGGATGCGTCCAAGCGCGAAACCCTGCTGCGTCAGGCAACGCGTGTGGTGGTGGAAGATGCCGGCATCATCTCCACCCATTTGCAAAAGAATATCTGGGCGATGCGGCGCGGCTTCGCCCATGATGCGCGGGTGGATGAAAGAACCCGCGCGCAGGATGTGACACCCGCGCGCTGATTTCGTTACTGAGGCGCGCTCCCAGCCGGTGCCGGTGTCTTCATCATCGTCCCGGTCATCGGGATGAAGTAAACGCCCACATCCTTGCGGCTGCGCACGCGGCCTTCCTCATCCTTCGTGTAGATGTATAGGAACTGCCCACGACGGAAGGGCTGGCCGATGGGAATAACCAGTCTTCCGCCCGGCTTCAATTGTTGCAATAGTGCGGGCGGGACATATTGCGCGGCGCAGGTGACGATGATGGTGTCAAAACCGCCCGTCACTTCCGGCCAGCCGAAGAAGCCATCGCCCACGCGGGTTTCCACATTGGTCAAGCCAATGGGTGCGAAAATGCGCTGCACACCGCGCCCCAGCGGTTCAATAATTTCGATGGAATATTGCTTGGCGACAATGCGTGACAACCAAGCGGCCTGAAAGCCGGAACCCGTGCCGATTTCCAAAACCACATGATCGGGCTTTGGCTGGCAGGCCTGGGTCATATAGGCTTGGCCCAAATAGTCAGACAGGGCGGAACCAAAACCAATCGCCCAGGGCTTTGCCTCTGTCTCATAGGCGTTGGAGGCCGCGGCCTGACGCGCTTCGTAATTGTAATGGAAATATTCGCGCGGCAATTCAGCGAAGCTACGCAGCACAGCGGGATCTGCCTCCCCAAAGCGGGATTTTAGATAGGCTTCCATCCGCGCCAAGGTTGGTTGGCGCCGCGCTTGGATGGCAGCGAAGGCGCCTTCCGATATTTCCGTGGGCCGGCCAGAAGCTGCCATGGCCGCGACGTAAGCCGAGCGATCCCAAGCGGGCGTTTGTGCCTTCATCGCCGGCGCCAAAAGCAAGCCTGCGCCAGTCAGGGTCAAAGCGCGGCGGGATAAAAGCATCGTCATTTCCTTGGCCAAACCGATATCGTCGCGAGATAACAAATACTGCCGCAAATCAAAAGGGCTGAAAGGCCAATGCCATGCCCGACAAGATTAGCGAGCGGCGTGGCCACCACCGAAAAAGCGCCATTCAAGGCCCAAGCCCAAGGCAGCAAGGCAGGACCTTCCTGCTGAAACCGATCAAGCCCTAGCGGGAAGGGAAAGCCAAGCGCGATCGAGATCGGCGCCAGAACCAGCACCAACATCACCACGCGCAGTACCCAGGGCCAATCGAGTATGGCAAGAATGCCAGTATGCGCGGTACCTATCGCCAGCAGGCACGACCCAACCACAATCAGCGCGATCCAGGTCAGTGTTGTCGCAGGCTTCTTCACGCGCTCAACCAGCATGGCGCCAAGCCCGGAGCAAACCAGCATCACGGTCAAGACCAACGCAAAGCCAAAAGTCCGGTCACCCAACAGCAGCACCGCATATTCGATGAAGGCGATTTCAATCAGCAGAAATCCAAGCCCAAGCGCCGGGAAGTAAATCAACGCGCGCCCCAGGATCGCCTTGGGCACACGCAGCGCTCCGCGTGCGAAAATCGGCAAGGCGCTCACCAGCAAGGCCAGGATGATCGCCTGCGCCAGCACCGCCACATTTACCAGCAGGCCGATTTCCTGTTGTGGCAGGATTTCCATGCGCTCCAGCGCGGCCGGCAGCGCTGGCAAGCGCACTAATGGCGAAAGCCAGGGCCGATCCGCCGTAATGGGCGAACGGTCAAAGGCATCAAGGGGCATGGTGCCGGCCAGCAGCATGTGCATTTCCTCAGCCACCGCATCACTGGGCGCACCGGTTTGCACCATGCCAGAATCAAGCGAAATCGCCGGCAGATCATTCCAGATTTCGCGGCCTTCCAGGGAAAGATGCGGCGCGTAGGAAATATCGAAGGACCTGGCTTCGGCAAAGGCCAGCAGCTTTTCCATACGCTCTGGCGTCAGTGGATCGCGCGCCAACAGCACGCGCAAATTCCACGCCGATCTGATCACCGCCATATGCGTGGCTGGCTGCCTGATGCCCGCTTCAAGCAATACCGCATGCGCAGTTGCCAGCACGCGCACGGCATAAACCGGCAATTCGCGAATGCCGATTGGCAGAGAAATCATGCCCCCCGGCTGAAGCATCCCAAGCAAGCCCGCCAGGGCTTCAACCGTATAGGTATTGCGATTGGCATCCGCCGCGCCAAGAAAATCACCGGAAATATCCA
>CAMCEP010000149.1 GCA_945873675.1 Asaia bogorensis | reverse complement strand
CGGGCTTCCTGCACCCGCTGACGGGCGCGGACCATGTGGCGGCGATGGTGGCGATTGGGCTTTGGGCGGCGACCCTTGGCTGGCAGCGCGGCTGGCTGCCACCGCTGGGCTTCCTGCTTGGAATGGCGGGCGGCATTGCGCTGGCGCTCACGGGTGGCATCGGGCTTGACTTTGGCGTGGTTGAAACCGCGGTGGCGGGCAGCCTGATTGTGCTGGGTGCCATGCTCGCCATGGCGCAGCCTTTCCGCCCTGCGGTGGTGCTACCCTTGGTGCTGCTGGCAGGCTTGGTGCATGGCCTGGCGCATGGCGGTGAGATAGCCAGCGCGGCGCTGCCATCCGCGCTTGGCATGCTGGCGGGCTCTGCGCTGCTGCATGGTTTTGGCGCGGCGCTTGGCGTGGCATCTGCGCGTTACGCCGGCGCGCTACGCTTTGGTGGTGCGGCGATTGCCGGGTTTGGCGCGCTGTTGCTGCTGAGCGTTTAGAAGCTTTCTCCCAGCCGCCAATTTATCCCTTTTGCCTTGACGATGCGCTATTCCCGCCAAGGCCGCACGCGCCACAGCCTTTGCAAATCGGCAAAGGATCGTTCCGCAAAGGCCTTGTAGTCTGCCCCGAACATGGGATTGAGCGGCATGAAGACCCGCGCGGCTTCGCGTTTGAATTCCTCACTGGCCAGCGCAATCCGCGCGGCAGCAATCAGTTTTTCCGCCACCAGCGGCGGCATATTGGGTGGGCCCAGAATGCCGCGGCTTGCACCATGCACCAGATCAAAACCCAATTCGCGAAAGGTTGGCACATCGGCGGCCTCGGGTGCCCGGGCTGCGGCCGCCTGCGCCAGAATGCGCAGTTTTCCCTCCCGCACCAAGGGCAGCGCGTCATAGACATTCAGCGCCGCGACATCGAGATTGCCGCCAAGCAATTGCGGCAGCAACGGCGCTGTGCCGGTAAAGGGCACGTGGATCATTTTCTGCAAGCCGGCCAATTCTTCAAAATGCAGCGCGAATAAATGGTCATCGCTGCCAATGCCGGTATTGCCGCAGCTTAATTGGCCAGGGCGCGCCTTGGCCGCCGCCACCAGATCCGGCAGGGATCTAAAAGGGCTTTCGGCACGCACGTAAAAGCAATTGGCATCTTCGACCACATTGCAAATGAAGGTGAAATCAAGCGGGCGATACCGCACCTGCCGTTCGATCGGAAAGGCGTTATGGGCAGGAAAGGTGGTGGAACCAAGCGTATAGCCATCGCCTGCCGCGTTGAAGGTTGCTTCCAGCCCAATCTGGCCTCCGGCGCCGGGCCGATTCAGCACAACAACACGCATGCCGGGGATTTGCTGCGCGATCAGGGGCATGACCAGGCGGGTCATCGCATCCACACCGCCGCCAGCCGCGGCAAGCACAATCACCTCAACGGGGCGATCATTGGGCCAGACTGTTTGTGCGGAAAGGATGGCGGGGCTTGCCAGCAAAGGGGTTGCCGCCAGCAGGGCACGACGTTGGATCATGGGTTTCCTCCTGTGATGGTTTGACGTCACCGCCGCCAGGGCCTGCGGGCGAAAAGCGCGCGCACTGCCTCACCTTCCTCCAGCACCATGGCGCGATATTCCGCCCCCACAAGGGGGCGAAGCGGCAGCGAGACCTTCTCCGCCTCCTGCGCGAAGCGGGGGTCGGCCAGGGTTTCGCGGAAGGCGGCTTCCAGCATCCGCACGGTTTCCGCCGGCAGGCCGGGTGGGCCGACAATGCCGCGCGCGCTGCCGATGACCACATCGAAGCCAAATTCGCGGAAGGTTGGCACTTGCGCGGCGGCAGACCAGCGCGTGGGGGATGCCTGAGCCAGACAGCGGATGCGCCCTTCACGCATCAGCACAATGCCCTCACTCATGTTGAAGGACGCAATATCAACGGCACCAGAAAGCAAATCCCGTTGCACCTGCGCAGTGCCATTGAAGGGCGCATGCAAAGCGCGAATATTGGCCGCTTCTTCGAGGCCCAGCAGCACTAGATGATCATCGGAACCAACGCCGGCAGCGCTGCCGACAGAAAGCGCTTCAGGCTTTTCGCGGAGCCTTGCAACCACATCATTCAGGCTGCGCAAGGGCGAATTCGCCAATACCCATAAACCGCAGGCATCATCAACAATATTGGCGATATAGGTGAATTCCTCCGCCTTCCAGCGCACCGGGCGTTCCAGCGGCAGGGTGGAGACATTCAAGCTTCCGATGGTGCCAAGCGTATAGCCATCCGGTGCCGCGTTGAAGATGGCTTCCATGCCAAGCTGGCCAGAGGCGCCAGGACGATTGCTGATGACAAAGCGCACCCCCGGCAGGCGCGGCGTTACCTGATGCGTCGCGAAACGCGCCACCGCATCCACGCCCCCACCCGGCGGGAAGGGCACAATCACTTCAATGGCGCGATCCTGCGGCCAAGCCGCCTGCGCCCGCTTGACCCAAGGCGCAGCCAGCAAGCCGCCTGCCAAACCGGATACCTGACGCCGCGTGAGCATGCTTCCCCCAATGTCTTTCTTGCCTTGGATGTTAGCGCTTCAGGCGACCCGGGCAAGAAAATTCGCGGGCCACCCGGGCGCGCAAGATGCCAAGGGCGCCTTATCCGGCTAAAAACAGCCCCGAACATCATCAGGGGTCAGGCAATGGACGCAGCAACACGGGCAGAATTCCAGGTAGAAGGCCATTGGGCCATGGCGCGGCGGCATCGTATTCGCTGGATCCAATGCGACATCTACGCCCATATCAATCACGCGGCCTATCTCACCATGTTTGAGGATATGCGCATTGATTGGTGGCTTGCCTCTGGCGGGCGCTTTGGTGCGGATGCGGAAGGGCCTGTGGTAGGTTCAATCGAAGCCAAGTACCTCCGCCCCGGCCATTTCAATGAGGATGTGCTGCTGACCGTGCGTGCCGTCAGTTTCCGGCGCAGTTCCTTCATCCATGAATATGGGTTGTGGCGCGATGGGCTGTTATGTTCTGGGCGCGCGGTTTGCGTGATTGTGAATAACGCGACTGGCGCCAAGGCACCGATTTCGGATGCGCTCCGGCAATTGATGCTGACGCGTGATCAGGCGATTGCCGAGGGGTGACTCACGCCCGGGCCTGCTGCGTCCCAATGCGCGTTTATTCGGCTACGGCACCGGAAGCGCGCACCAAGGGCCCCCATCTTTCGAAATCCGCCCTGACCATGGCGGAATACGCTTCGCGCGAGATACTGCCTGGCGTCGCATCAAATTCTGCCATGCGATCAACCACGTGGGGTGTTTTCAAAACCTCACTTACCTCACGATGCAGCCGATCAACAATGGGCGCGGGTGTTGCGCTTGGCATGGATAGGCCAAACCATCCATAGCTCACCAAATCAAAACCCTGTTCGCGGAAGGTGGGGATATCGGGAAAGCTTGGGCTGCGCGCTTCTCCGGCGATGCCGATGCCGCGAACGGAGCCTTGCTTGATGTGCGCTGCGGCGGAAGGAAGGCTGTCAGACATGCCATGCACTTCGCCACCCAGCACCGCCGCCATGGCCGGGCCTGCGCCGCGATAGGCAACATGATTCAAGGTTGCGCCACTCACATTGCCAAACAGCACAATGAGCATGTGATTGAGCGAGCCGGATCCTGACGACGCCATATTCAGCCCGCCATTGGTTGTCCCTGCCAGTCGCACCAGATCATTCAAATTGCGCGCTGGCACGCGATTATTCATGACGAAAACAAGATGATTGGTCGAAAGCAGCACCACATGGCTGAAGTCTCGGATCGGATCATATTGCACGTTCCGGTAAAGCGACGGCCCAATCGCCATGACAGTGCTGGAAGCGAGCACCATGGTATAGCCATCAGGTTCAGAGCGCGCGACATGGGTGGTTGCGATGGTGCCCCCAGCGCCGGCGCGATTTTCCACAATCACCGGCTGACCCAGGCGCTCCTGCAAACCGGTCGCAACCAGGCGCGCAATCAGGTCAGTTGAACCACCAGGCGCAAAAGTCACGACCAATCGCAGCGGGCGCGATGGCCAGGCGGGCATGATGCTTGGCTGAGCCAGTACCGATGGGGCAGCAGCCATGCCACCAAGCCCAATCATTGTTGTCCGACGCGTCAACGCCATGGCGCGGCACCTTCTCCGGCTTCAGCGCCAGGCGTCTTGGCCTTTCCGCGCCGTTGTTTCGTGCAGCCTGAAAGCTCTCATGCGACGCGTCAACCTCCCCCTATGGCGTAAGGCTTGCGGCAATGCCTATGCTTCAACCGGAGACGGCAATGCCGCATGAGGGAGAAACACCTTGCTTCCAGAGTATTTTCTGAACCCCCGGGGCATCGCCGTTATTGGCGCTTCCGAAGGGAGTGCGAAGATCGGCGGTAAGATCATGGCGACGCTGATTTCCTGCGGCTATGAAGGACAGCTTTTGCCGATCAATCCGCGCGGTGGTGTTCTGCATGGGTTGCCAGCTTTCAAGACCATCAGTGAAGCCCCTGGCCCGATTGATTTGGCCCTAATCGCCGTACCGGCACCCATTGTTGCACAGGCGGTTGCTGATTGCGCAGCGGCGGGGATTACGGGCGCCATTGTCTTCAGTTCCGGCTTCGGAGAAGCAGGTGTTGAAGGTGCCGCCTTGCAGCGTGATTTGCACGCGGTAATTGAACGGACCGGCATTCGCGTGGCGGGCCCGAATGCCGAAGGTTTTTTCAATATTCGTGCCAAGATCGCGCCCACCTTCAGCCCGGCAGTTCATGTCAAAAGCATCGCGGGCCCCCTTGGGCGCGATATAAGCGTCGTCGCGCAAAGCGGCGGTCTTGGCTTTGCGCTGTTCAATCGTGGCGCTGCGCAGGGGCTTTCCTTTGGCACGATTGTGAGTGTCGGCAATCAGGTTGACCTGGACCTGGCGGCTTTCGCGCAGCATTTGATCGAAGATGACGGCACGGCGGCGCTATTGCTGTATCTGGAAAGCTTCACGCGGCCTGATGCGTTCTTGGCCATGGCCAAGGAAGCCGCGCGGCGCGGCAAGCCGGTGATCCTTGGCAAGGCAGGGCGTTCCGATGCGGGACGCCGGGCAGCGGCTTCCCATACTGGTGCGCTTGGCGGCGAAGATGCCGCTTGTGATGCGATGTTGGCGCGCCATGGCGTGCTGCGCGGGGATGATCAGGATGAATTGCTGGATATTGCCGCGGGCCTGGTGAAGCATAGCCTGCCTGCAGGCCGGCGCGTGGCGGTGATTTCACCTTCAGGTGGTACGGGCGTTTGGTTGGCCGATGCCTGTGCGCGCTTCGGTCTGGAAGTGCCGGAAATTGACCTGGAACGGCAAGCGCGCTTGCGCGCCATCATGCCCGCCTATGGATCGCCGGTGAACCCCGTTGACCTCACGGGCCAAGGCGCCGGCGGTGGCCAGGGCGCCGCGAGCTTCGTGGATGCGCTGAACATTCTCCATGATGCGCCTTACATTGATGCCTTCATCCTTGCCGGTTCCTTCGCACATGAAGCACGCTTGAAGCGCGAGGGGGAAGCCATTTGCGATTTCGCGCGCGGGCCAAAACCCGTTCTTTTGCATAGCTATACGCTGGTATCGGATGCTTCCCGCGCCTTATTGGATGGGCTTGGGCTGCATTGTTTCGCCACTGCCACCGGCACGGTGCGCGCATTGGCTGCCATGGCGCAGTATCAGGAATTTCTGGAAACTACGCGCCCTGCCCTGCTTGCGCCGTCACAAGCATTGGCCCTTGCGCCCGAAGTCGCGACGCTGCTGAAAGGACAGCAAGGGGGGCTTGCGGAATATGAAGCAAAAAACATTCTGCGCGCCGCAGGACTTCCCATGCCGCCACACATTCTTGCGCGCAGCGCGGAAGATGCAGCCGCTGCCCAAGCCCGTTTCGGGACAGCGGTCGCGCTCAAGATTCAATCGCGCGAGATCCCGCACAAGACAGAAGCGTCCGGCATTGCGCTTGATATCAAGGATGGCGCCGCAGCCAATAGCGCGTTTGATCGTATCATGGCGGCTGCGCGTGGCTTTGCACCGGATGCAGCGTTAAGCGGCGTGCTGGTTGAACCCATGGCAATGCCTGGCGTTGAAATGATTTTGGGAGTGAGACGAGATCGGGATTTCGGCCATATGATCATGGTCGGCTTTGGCGGTATTCATGTTGAAGTGCTGCGCGATGTCACCTTCGCCCCCGCACCGGTTTCACCCGCAGAAGCCCTGGCCATGTTGTGTCGTTTGCGTGCCTTTGCCTTGCTTGAGGGTGTACGGGGCAGCGCTGCCGCCGATATTCCGGCATTGGCTGGGCTGATCAGCCGCGTTTCTGAATTTGGTGCGTCCTTGGGCGATCGCTTGCAGGAGCTTGATCTCAATCCCGTCCGGGTTCACGCGGCCGGCGAAGGGTGCAGCGTGCTTGATGCCTTGATGATTCTATCATCCGAAAAGGAGAAAACCGCATGACCGATTATCGTTTCTGCACGGTGCAGGATGAAGGCCGCCTGCGCATTGTCACGCTGAACCGGCCCGAGGTGATGAACGCGCTGCATGCCGATGCGCATGAGGAATTGGAAGCGATCTGGGACGAGTTCGCCGCCAGCCCAGATCTTTGGGTCGGCATTGTCACCGGTGCTGGGGATCGCGCTTTTTCTGCCGGCAATGATCTGAAAATTCAGGCCGCCGGCAAGCGCCGGCCCATGCCGCCAAGCGGCTTTGCCGGCCTCACCAGCCGCTTTGATCTGGAAAAGCCCGTGATTGCCGCGGTGAATGGCATTGCCATGGGCGGCGGTTTTGAAATCGCACTTGCGTGTGATCTGATCATCGCATCCGAAAACGCGTTATTCGCCCTGCCCGAACCGCGTGTTGGGCTTGTCGCGGGCGCTGGCGGGCTGCATCGCCTGCCGCGCATGAT
>CAMCEP010000148.1 GCA_945873675.1 Asaia bogorensis | reverse complement strand
TTGGATAGCGAACCACATCTTGTGCTTGCACCTGCGCTTGCGATCAGCACGCTTGTGCTTGGGATAAATCTGGCCGCGGAAGGTCTCGCCGAAGCACTTGGCTTGGATGCGGCCCGTGGGGGCGCCAGTGGTTGAGCCCTTGCTCAGCGTCCGCGGCTTGAACATCTCCTGGTTCAGCCAACAGGGCCGTCGAAATCAAGTGGTGAATGAGGTGTCCTTCGATTTGGCGTCCGGTGAGACACTCGGTATTGCCGGTGAGAGCGGAAGCGGGAAATCCACTCTTGCGCGCGCACTACTTGGCCATGCGCGGGGAGGCAGTAGGATTGAGTCTGGTTCCATTCTGCTTGGCGGGCGCGATCTTGTTTCACTTGCGCCGAAAGCTCTTGCCTCGCTGCGCGGGCGTGATGTTGCCATGGTTCCTCAGAACCCGCTTTCATCGCTGACTTTTCACCTGCGGGTTGGCGCCCAGGTAGAGGAGGTACTGCGGCACCGAGCCGGGCTTTCGCCCAAGGCCGCAAGCTTACGTTCGCTTGAATTACTAACAGAAATGGGCCTGTCCGAGCCCGAGAAGATTGCACAGCGCTATCCGCATCAACTCTCTGGCGGACAACGTCAGCGGGTAGTGCTGGCTTGCGCGCTGGCCTGCGATCCGGCCTTACTGGTACTGGACGAACCGACAACCGCGCTCGACAAAACCACCGAGGCGCAGGTACTGGAACTGATCCAGCGACTGCGCAGGGCGCGTCGTGGTGCCATGGTCTTTGTCACGCATGACCTCAATGTCATCGCCGAGATTTGCGACCGCGTGATGGTGATGCAGCATGGCAAGGTAGTGGAGGAAGGCCCGGTTCAGCAGGTTTTTGGCGCACCTGCGCAGCCCTATACAAGACTACTTTTGGGATCGGCTTTGCGCGTTGATGGTGCATCTGAAGCGCAGCCCGGCCGTCATGGAAGTATACTTCTTGAAGGCGCAGGGCTTGGGTTCAGCTATGCGCGCCCATCCTTGCTGTTACGTCGTGCATCCACAACGACGCCGACATTGACCGATATCAATTTCAGCCTAGGCCGTGGCGAGGTTTTGGGGGTGATTGGCGAATCAGGCTCAGGAAAAACAACCCTTGGCGGCCTTGTGACTGGTTTTTTGGCACCGGAGCGTGGCGTACTGCGCTTTGACGGGGCTGCACTTGCCGGGCGCGCTGCCGCACGAAGCATTGAACATCGTCGCCGTATTCAGATGGTCTTCCAGGATCCGCTTTCCTCACTCAATCCCAGGCGCCGGGTGGGAGACCAAGTTGCGCGTCCGATGCGGCTGTTTCATGGCCTTGACAAACGAAAGGCAGAAGCACGCACCGTCCAACTGTTTGAAGAGCTGGGCCTGAACGCTGACCTTCTCACACGATTTCCCCGTCAATTATCGGGGGGACAACAGCAAAGGGTGGCCATCGCGCGTGCCTTTGCTGCAGAGCCGGATTTGCTGGTGTGTGATGAAATAACCTCAGCACTTGATGCCTCGGTACAGGCCCAATTGCTTGACCAACTTGCAGCGATGCAGCGTCGCGCCGGGACCGCACTATTGCTGATCACGCATGATCTGACGGTGATCTGGCGTATGGCAAGCCGAGTGATTGTTATGCGTAGCGGTCGCATTCTCGAACAGGGCGAAACGAACGCGGTTTTCCGCACGCCTTCCAATCCTTATACCGCGGCGTTACTTGATGCCGCCACACGTGCAACCCGGGTTGCCGAACCTGCTTTTGCCGGAGTTTGAAAGACCGATGAGTACCCAAAGCCCCATTGATCCCACTTTTTCTGCGCCAGGTCGCTTTTGGAAAGGCAATATCCACACCCATTCCAATGCCTCAGATGGGGTGAGATCGCCCGAGGCCGTGTGCGCGACTTATCGAGAGGCAGGATATGATTTCCTTGCGCTCACCGATCATTTCATGGCCAAATATGGCTTCCCGATCGTGGATACGCGGCCCTTTCGAACAGGACAATTTACCACAATCCTTGGCGCAGAATTGCATGCGCCCGCAACCCAATTGGGCGAAATCTGGCATATCTTGGCAGTGGGTTTACCTACCGAATTTGCACCGCTGCGGGAGGGTGAAACTGGTGCAGCGTTAGCTGCCCGTGCGGTTGCCGCTGGCGCCTTTGTCGCCATTCCACATCCGGGATGGTATGCCCTGACGGTCGAGGACGCGGCTACGCTGCCTGATGCCCATGCAGTAGAGGTTTACAACCACACTTCCCAGCTTCGCACTGAGCGTGGCGATGGTGTTTATCTCGCCGATCAGCTTCTGTCCCAGGGGCGCCGCATTGGCTTGATCGCGGTTGATGACGCGCATTTTGCTTGTATGGATGCCTTCGGCGGCTGGGTGATGGTGAAAGCCGAAAAGAATGAACCTGAAGCTCTGCAAACAGCGCTGAAAGCCGGTCATTACTACGCAACACAAGGCCCATTGATCCACCATGTTGCCTGGGGAGCGGAAGAAGTCGAAGTCACCTGCAGCGCCGCGGCAAGCGTTATGGTACTGGGCCGCGGGTCTCGCGCTGCGCAATCAGTCCTGCATGGTCAAACGCGCGTGCGTTTGAACTATGCCAAGCACCGCGCGGGCGGTTTTGCGCGTATCGTGATTGCGGACGCTGCTGGTCGTCGGGCTTGGACCAACCCTGTCTATTTCGAGGATGGAAAGTGATGAGCATGAAGAACGAACTCCTGAACGAAATCCAAGGCTTGCTTGAGCAAAAAGCCAGTGGCCGTTATGGGCTGTCCCTGATCAATCAACAGCAGCACGCCCTGCAAGGCGCCTGGCTTGCCGAGCAGGAAGGTAAGGGCGATGCCATGATCGTCGCGGCCCTGCTGCATGATATCGGCCATATGGTACATGACCTTGGTGATAATCCTGCTGATAAGGGCATTGATGATCGGCACGAGGAGCTTGGCCACGAATGGCTCAAGGCGCATTTCGGCGCTGAGGTGACAGAGCCTGTGCGCTTGCATGTTGCAGCCAAGCGCTATCTCTGCGCCGTGGAGGCGGATTATTTTGCAAAGCTATCCCCAGATAGCGTGAAAAGCCTGACGCTTCAGGGTGGGCCGATGTCGTCTGAAGAAGTGCAGGAGTTTGAAGCGTTGCCGCAATACAAGGAAGCGGTGCAACTCCGCCGTTACGATGAAAGAGCCAAGGTCAAGGGGCTGGAGACACCCCCGGTCGCACACTTCATGCCAGCCGTGGCGCGGTGCTTGATGGCATAGTTTCCACGCGATCATGCTCGGCTGAATCGGAGGCGGACCTGTCACGGTTTTGTGCTGCTCCTTTGATCACATATTGTGCAGCAAAGGAGATGAACCAAGGGCACAGGCAGGACGGATGAAATTCGGAACGAAGCGGTACGGACAGCGCTGACCAGCGGGCTTTCGCGGCGCCAGGTTACGGATGATCTGGGGGGCGGCTTTTCGACCTTGAACAAATGGGTGAGCGCGCACCGTGGTACGGATATGGTCTCTGCCGAGGACCACGAGCTTGCGCGGGAGAATGAACGACTTCGTCGTGAGGTCCGTATCCTGAAGGAGGAGAGTGACATCCTAAAAAAGCCACCCAGTTCTTCGCGAGCCAAACGCCATGAGGTTTAGGTTCGTCGAAGAACAGCGCGTGGCCTTTCCGATTGATCGGTTGGGCCGCCAGCGATCGCCTGAAACGCGACCTGGCGCTCCGCGCGCTGAAAATGGCCATCGCGCTCCGGTCTCCGCCGCGGTGCTGCATTTTCCATAGCGACCGTGGCAGCCAATACTGTTGGCACGACCACTAGAAAATTCTGAGCGACCACGGCTTGCAGTCGTCAATGAACGGCAAGGGCAATTGTTATGTCATCCGGTTCGCGCGCAATGCGCCCCGTCCGTTCTGCCTTGTGCTTTGCGGTGTCGCTGACGCCAAGGCGTCGTGCGGCTTCGCGCGTGGAGGATGTCAGTTCAGCCATGGCGGCGACCTCCCGCCGCGCGTTGGTGTGGAATCAGGGGCGTCAGTGAGTGGCGCGGCGGCGCGCTGCGTGGAATGCGGCGAGGGCGGCTTGCCAATCCGCTTCGTGATCAGCGCCGATGCGTTGGAGGGGTTCGAGCATTACTTTCCCCCGGCTGTAGTAATCGCCCTGCATGCGTGCCAGCCATCCCGAAAGCCCCTGCGCGGCAAGGGCGTCGCTGGCGGTCGCTATCTCTGTCGTGCTTGGCTCGGCGCGGCCCAGGGAGACATGCCGCCCATCGGCGCCCAAGACCATCCAGCGGGTTTCAGTTTCTGCCTGCATCTTCACTCTCCGTCTTGCGTGACGGACGCTTCGCGCTGTGTTTCGCGCGAGCCAAGGCAATAAAGCGCCAGGGATCGCGATGATCCCTGGGCTATGCGTTGACAATCCAAACTGTGGCTGCGCAGCTTCATTCAGCGACGCGGTAGACAGTGTAGGATCCCTTCGCGCCCTGCTTGTTCGGGCCGACTTGGCGGATACGCTCGGCAATCTCCACCGTAATGCCCTGGCGCTTCTTCAGCCCAGCAAAAAACCCGCGTACCGTATGCTGCGCCCATCCGGTGGCCTCGGCGATTTGCGCCACCGTCGCGCCCTCAGGGCGGCGGAGCATCGCCAGCACCACTTCCTGCTTGGTGCCCTCGCGCGGCTTGCGTGGAGCGCCCGTGGCGCGTGCGCTGCGGCGTGAGAGCGCGTTGCGCAGCATGTCCATCGCACGCGTGATCGGGTCCTGCGAGGCATTGGGCGGCGGCGTTTCTTCCCAGGCTGCGAGCAGGCGCTCGGCGGCTTCGCGCAGGTTCACGCTGCCCATGTTCGGCGCCTCGGGCGCGGTTGGCGCGGGCTCGGCGGAAGGCTGCTCCTCAGCCTGCGGCGCGTTGTCTTCCCCGCCCTGTGGCGCCGTGTCAGGCGCCACGCGCCCCTCATTTGGGTCAATGCCAATCGCGCGCAGCCCCTCATCCTCGGCAGTCTTTTTTGCGTGCTTCGCTTCGGCGGAAGATGCCGCGTGTACGCTGCTTTCATCGCCCGGCGCAGTATCTGCAAAAGATGATACGCCTATCTTTGGTAAAGCAGCTTGCGGCATGGTATTCGAAGATTGTTCCTGATGATCCGCGTCTTGCGCCGTTTCAACTTTGGTCGGCGCCCCCTCCAAATCATCCGGAGCGTCGGACGGTTCTTTGGGCTTGGCGGTTGCATTTGGTTTGCATCGACTTTCCACGGATGGCCAGCCGAGCCACTGCCGCGCCCATCCAAGCGCCGCACCATTGGCGAGGCCCTGGCGGTGTTTGATCAATTCCAGGCCATCACCGCCAAGGCGCTGCGCGTGATCAAACCAGCGACCGGCATTGTCGCCAGCGATTTCGACCGCGACGCTGCCATGAGTGCCGAAACGCAATTGCTGTGGGCTGGAAAGGTCTCGGTTCGGATCTCCGCAAAGGTCACGTGCCAGATCGGCGATGCGAGCATTCAGGGCCGCTGCCACATCCTGATCATTCGCGAATATGAAGGCGTGCAGCATGTGGTCACGGTGCGCGCCGATGATTTCGAATATGAGGGCCGGCCCTATCAATCTCTCTCGGCCATCGCGCGGCACATTACCGGCACACGCTGGAATGGCTGGGTGTTCTTTGGCCTGAAATCGGGGGCATACGCATGACCCGCCGTAAGACAAGCACCGAACCCGTCATGCCTGCCTCGGTGCAAAAACGCCGCTGCGCCGTCTATACGCGCAAATCCACGGACGAGGGCCTGGAGAAGGAATTCAACACCCTCGACGCCCAGCGCGAATCTTGCGAGGCCTATATCGCCAGTCAGCGCGCGGAGGGCTGGGTGCTGGTGCCGCATCGCTATGATGATGGCGGCTTTTCCGGAGGCTCCTTGGAACGCCCTGCGCTGCAACGCCTGCTGCGCGATATCGAAGCCGATCAGGTTGATGTCATCGTCGTCTACAAGATTGACCGTCTGTCACGATCCTTGATGGATTTTGCCAAGCTGGTCGAGGTGATGGACGCGCACGGCGTGACCTTCGTTTCCGTCACGCAGTCCTTCAATACCACAACGTCGATGGGCCGCCTTACGCTCAACATCCTGCTCTCCTTTGCGCAATTCGAACGCGAGGTGATTGGCGAGCGCATCCGGGACAAGGTGGCGGCTTCCAAGGCGCGGGGCATGTGGATGGGGGGCAAGGTGCCGCTCGGCTACGACGTGGCCAATCGCAAGCTGGTGGTGAATGAAGCCGAGGCGAAAAGCGTGCGGCAGGTGTTTGAATTCTTCACCGAGACAGCCTCTGGCACTGAGACCGTGCAACGCCTGCAAGCGAAGCGCATCACCAGCAAATCCGGGCGCCTGCTGAACAAGGGTGATGTCTACAAGATCCTGCATCTGCGCACCTATGTGGGAGAGGTCGAGCATAAAGGGCGCATCTACCCCGGCGAGCATCAGGCGATCGTGCCACGTGCGCTGTGGAATAAGGTGCATGCGCTGCTGACAACCAGCCCGCGAGCGGGCGCGGCGCAGAATCGCCGCCACCAGACAGCGCTGCTGAAAGGACTGATATTCGGCCTGGATGGAAGGGCACTGTCGCCGACGCATTCCCGCAAGAAGGGGCGGATGTATCGCTACTACGTCGCGCAGCGCGTGTTGAAGGAGGAACCCACCGGCGGCGATGACATTCTGCGCCGCATTTCCGCCGCGCAAATCGAAGGCGCCGTGATTGGCCAGGTGCGCGCGTTATTGCGCCAGCCAGAAATCGTAGCAGGCGGCTGGCTGGTGGCGCGGCAGGAGGCACCGGACCTTTCGGAAGAAGATGCGCGCGACGCCCTGGCGCGGCTTGACCCGCTTTGGGAGGAGCTTTTCCCAGCCGAGCAGCAGCGCATCATCCACGCCCTTGTGGACCGCGTGGTGGTTGGGCCGACCGGT
>CAMCEP010000147.1 GCA_945873675.1 Asaia bogorensis | reverse complement strand
ACCAGCTTCCCTCAGGTGGTCGCCGTCAAGGCGGATTTCCCGGCGCGCGATCTGGCGGGCTTTATTGCGGCAGCCAAGGCGCGGCCTGGCGCGATCAGCATGGGCACGCAGGGCAATGCCACGGCGGGGCATCTGGGCCTCGTGCAATTCACCCGCGCCGCGGGCATTGAGGTGATCCACGCACCCTATCGCGGTGGCGCTGACGCAGCGCGCGACCTGGCGGGCGGCAATCTGGATGGCGTTTTCATCACCGCCTTGTCGGCCGGCCCCGTGGTGGATAGCGGGCGCGCGCGCTTCCTGGCCGTTGCCAGCGCCGCACGGCTTGCTGCCCGGCCGGAGGTACCCACCATCGCCGAAAGCGGCTTCCCTGGCTTTGACATCAGCGAATGGGTGGGGCTTTTCGCCCCTGCCGGCACCCCTGCCCCCATGATCGCCCGCCTGCATGAGGCCCTCGCCGCAAGCCTGGCTGAGCCCGAAGTGCGCGCGCGCCTAGCCCAGCTTGGTGCCGTGCCGGTTGGCAGCGCGCCCGCTGATTTCACGCGCTTCGTGACCGAAGGCCGCGCCGCCATGACCGTGCTGGTCCGCGAAGCCAATATCCGTGTCGAATAAAGGGCTCATCCTGGCCCTGCTGGCGCTGCTTGGCGCCGCCCCTGCACGCGCCATGGACCCCGATATCATGAGCGTGATCGGCCAGCCCGTGCTTTCGCTCGCGCAACGCCCCGAAGTGGGCGTGGTGCTGCGCCCGGCCAGTGGGGGGCATCGCGGCGCGATTGCGGAAGCGCTGCGCGAACCGGGCCCGCCCGTTGGTGTGGTGGATGGCCAATACCTGCATGGCTATGGCTGCAACCCCGAAGGGTGCCGTGTGCGCGGGATTTTCCTCGCCTGGGATTTGAAGGGGGAGCGGATGTTCATGCTGCTGACGGAAGAAGGCCGCGTGCGGGCATCCATCCCGCCCGACCCGCGCGCCTGGCCGCGGGAGCTCAGCGCCCCTCTCACGGGCTTCGCACCGGCTTTGGCTGAAGCAATCGGCAAGCGCTAGGCGCTTGCCTGGTCGCATTTTCCGAGCCGCCAAGCGATCTCGCTTGGCTTGAAAATGCCCCAAACAAAAAAGGCGGCCCCTGATCAGGACCGCCTTTGCTTTTGGGCAGAAGAAAGCGTCAGCTTTCCGCCGCTTCTTCTTCAGCCACTTCCGGCTTCGGCCCGCTATCCAGGCCCTTGGCGGCCGGGTTGCGATCCACCAATTCAATCACCGCCATATCGGCCGCATCGCCATAGCGCATGCCAGCCTTCAGCACGCGGCAATAACCACCGGGCCGCGCCTTGTAGCGATCTGCGATTTCGCCAAACAGCTTCGCCACCACCGCTTCATCGCGGATCTGCGACAGCGCCTGGCGGCGCGCATGCAGGCCACCGCGCTTGCCGAGCGTGATCATGCGCTCAACATAAGGGCGCAATTCCTTGGCCTTGGGCAGCGTGGTCGTGATCTGCTCATGCTTGAGCAGAGAGGTCGCCATATTGCGGAACATCGCCGCACGATGGCTTGACGTGACATTGAGCTTCCGCCCAGACAATCCGTGACGCATCTTTCTTACCCTTCAGAACGAACCGCTTAGAACGGCTCATCTGCCCTTTTCGCCAAATCCTCGATATTTTCAGGCGGCCATTCCGGCACGGTCATGCCGAGGCTGAGCCCCATATTGGTGAGGACTTCCTTGATTTCGTTCAACGATTTGCGGCCGAAATTCGGCGTGCGCAGCATTTCCTGTTCGGTCTTCTGCACCAGATCGCCGATATAGACGATGTTGTCGTTCTTCAGGCAATTCGCGCTGCGGACGGACAATTCAAGTTCATCCACCTTGCGCAGCAGATTGCGATTGAACGGCAGATCGTCGCGCATCTCAGAAGCAAGTTCAGGACGCGGTTCGTCAAAATTGATCAGGATTTGCAGCTGTTCCTGAATAATGCGCGCGGCAACGCCCACGGCATCTTCCGGCGCAAGCGTGCCATCGGTTTCCACCGACAGGATCAGCTTGTCATAATCCGTGCGCTGGCCAACGCGGGTTGGTTCAACGCGATAGGCAACGCGGCGGACCGGTGAATAGATCGCATCAACCGGGATAAGGCCAATCGGCGCATCTTCCGGGCGGTTTTCAGACGCCGGCACATAGCCCTTGCCGGAATCGATGATCAATTCCATGGAAAGCTTCGCGCCATCATCCAGCGTGCAGATCACCAGATCAGGATTGGCAATTTCGATATCGCCAGAGGTCTGGATCTGCCCTGCGGTGACTTCACCCGGGCCGGTTGCCATCAGCGCCAGGCGCTTTTCACCTTCACCCTGATAGCGAAGAGCAAGCTGCTTCACATTCAGAACGATATCGGTGACGTCTTCGCGCACGCCAGGAATGCTGCTGAATTCATGCAGCACGCCATCAATGCGAATGGCCTTCACCGCCGCACCCAGCAGCGAGGAAAGCAGCACACGGCGCAGCGCATTGCCAAGCGTCATGCCAAAGCCGCGTTCCAGCGGCTCCAGCACCAAGGTGGCGCTGCGCAGCGGGTTGATCGTCGGCTCGATATGCTTCTGCGTTTCGATCAGGGAACGCCAGTTGCGGTCAAGCACGTTCATGTCTCTCCTATCGGGCTGCGGCGGTCAGGCGTGGCGCGCGTATCAGACGCGGCGGCGCTTGCGCGGGCGGCAACCGTTATGGGGAATGGGGGTTACATCGCGAATGGCGGTAACCTGAAAGCCAACAGTCTGCAGAGCACGCAGAGCAGATTCGCGGCCCGAACCAGGGCCGCTCACCATAATGTCCAGCACTTCCATCCCATGTTCACGCGCCTTGCGGCCGGCGTCTTCGGCGGCAACCTGCGCCGCGTAAGGGGTGGATTTGCGGCTGCCCTTGAAGCCCTGCGCGCCGGCGGAAGACCAGGCAATTGCATTGCCCTGTGCATCCGTGATGGTCACGATGGTATTGTTGAAGGTGGACAGCACATGCGCAACGCCGGAAGAAATGTTCTTCCGTTCCTTGCGCTTCACCGGGCCACGAGCGGCACCGCCGCGGGGTTCACGAGCCATCTTACTTCGTCACCTTCTTCTTGCCGGCGATCGCAACCGCCTTGCCCTTGCGGGTACGCGCATTTGTGTGGGTGCGCTGGCCACGCACCGGCAGGCCCTTGCGATGGCGCAGCCCGCGATAGCAAGCAAGATCCATCAGGCGCTTGATGTTCATCGCCTGCTCACGCCGCAAATCGCCTTCCACGCGGTATTCGCGGTCGATCAATTCGCGGATGCGCATGATTTCATCATCGGTCAGCTGATTCACACGGCGTTCGGCCGGGATGCTCAACTGATCGCAGATGACCTTCGCATTCTGCGGGCCAATGCCAAAGATATAGCGAAGCGAGATCAAGACCCGCTTATTAGTCGGAATATTCACGCCGGCGATGCGCGCCACAGTGCCTCTCCTGGGGCCGAGCCCCCCGATACCGCCGCGGTAGCCCATGGGGCCCAGCCGGCGGAGTGTTCCGAATGATTTTGAAACGACAAAGAGCGGCCAGAGTTGCCCCCCGCCGCGGGAGCACGGGGATTAACCCCAGCGCCCTTCCCCGTCAAGCCTTTCCTGACAAAATTTCACCGATCTGGCCCGCGACTTCCGCCATGGAAGCCATGCCGTCAACGTCCTTCAACTTTCCCTGCCCCGCATAATACGGAAGCAAGGGGGCGGTTTGGCGATGATAGGCTTCAAGCCGTGCTGCCACGGTTTCCGCCTTGTCATCCGCCCGGCGAGAAAATTCAGCTCCGCCGCAGCTGTCGCAAACCCCGGCCTTGGCCGGCTGCTTGAAAGTATCATGGTAGCCCGCACCGCATTTGGCACAGCTATAGCGGCCAGAAATGCGCCCAACCAGGGCCGCATCATCCACCTTCAACTCAATCACATGATCGAGCTTAAGGCCGCTTTCCTTCAGCATAGCGTCCAACGAAGCCGCCTGGGGGGCGGTGCGCGGAAAGCCATCCAGTATAAAGCCATTGGCGCAATCAGGGCGCGAAACGCGCGCCTTGAGCATGGCAGTGATCACCTCATCCGGGACCAGTTCACCACGCTCCATAATGCCTTTCGCCTTCAGGCCGATCTCGCTGCCCGACTTCACCTCGGCGCGCAGCATGTCGCCCGTGGAAATCTGCGCAATGCCGAATTTCTCTTCCAGCATCTTGGCCTGAGTGCCCTTGCCCGCGCCAGGCGGGCCAAGAAGAATGAGGTTCATCCGATTCCTCCGATCAACGCCCGCGCGGCTGCCCACGGCCGCCAAGACGCGCTTTCTTGATCAGACCTTCATACTGATGGGCAAAGAGATGCGATTGCACCTGCGCGACAGTATCCATGGTCACTGACACGATGATCAGCAGGGATGTGCCACCAAAATAAAACGGCACACCATATTGGCTGATCAGAATTTCAGGAATGATGCAGACAATGCAAAGATAGGCCGCGCCCAGAACCGTGAGCCGCGTCAGCACGCGGTCCAGATAATCAGACGTATTCTGCCCAGGCCTGATCCCCGGAATGAAGCCGCCATACTTCTTCAGATTATCCGCAGTCTCAGTCGGGTTAAAGACAATGGCTGTATAGAAAAAGGCGAAGAAAATGATCATCGCCATGTACAGGATCATGTAGGCCGGCCGACCATGGGCCAGCATGGCGGTGATCGTCTGCAACCAACCATCCGCCATGTCCTGCGAAAAACCAGCCACCGTCGCCGGCAGCAGCAGCAAGGAAGACGCAAAGATAGGCGGAATGACACCTGAGGTATTGAGCTTGAGCGGCAGATGTGTCGCCTCGCCGCCAAACATCCGATTACCCACCTGGCGCTTCGGATATTGCACCGGGATGCGGCGCTGAGCGCGTTCGATGAAGACCACGAAGGCAATGACCAGCAGCGCGATGATCAGGAAGGCGATGATGAAAATCGTGGAAAGCGCGCCGGTGCGGCCCAGTTCCAGCGTGCTGATCAGCGCGGATGGTAAATTCGCAACAATGCCCGCAAAAATGATCAGGCTGATGCCATTGCCCACACCGCGCGCCGTGATCTGTTCCCCAAGCCACATCAGGAACATGGTGCCGCCCACCAGCGTGATCATGCAGGAAAGCCGGAAGAACATCCCCGGATCATAAACCGCCGCGCCGAACTGCCCGCGCATGGATTCAAGCCCGATCGCAATGCCATAGGCCTGGAAGATCGCAATCGCGACTGTGAGGTAGCGCGTGTATTGATTGAGCTTCTTCCGCCCCGATTCGCCTTCCTTCTTCAAGGTTTCCCAGGCGGGTATCGCGGCAGTCATCAACTGCACAATGATGCTCGCGCTGATATAGGGCATGATGTTGAGCGCAAACACTGTCATGCGTCCAAGCGCACCGCCCGAGAACATGTCGAACATGCCAAGAATGCCGCCGCCATGCTGGGCGAGGATTTCGCCCATCACCGCCGCATCTACGCCCGGCACGGGGATATAGGTGCCAAGACGATAGACGATCAGCGCGCCAAGCGTGAACCAGATACGATTCTTCAGCTCGGTCGCCTTGGAGAGCACACCGAGGTTGAGATTAGACATCGCCTGTTCCATGGCGGACGCCATGCGCATTCTCCCAAAGCTGCGGAGCGACCTTAGTCTGCGCCCCTGCCCTCAAGCCCTATGTGGCGTGGCATTTGCGCTTAACAAGCGCATCATGCCCGAATGAAAGCGGCGCCCGAGTTCCCTCGCGCGCCGCAAAGAATCAGTTCCGCATCGCGATAAGGCGGCGCAGCGCCAACAAGGTTCAGCCAGCCTCAGCCGGCGCTGCCGGCGTGGTGACGGTCACGCTACCACCTGCGGCTTCCACCGCGGCAATCGCTGCCGCCGAGGCACCGGCTACGGAAATACGAACCGCACGCTTGATCTCACCCTTGGCAAGCAAGCGAACCCCGATGAATTTGGAGCTCGACCGGATAACGCCAGCTTCACGCAGCGCCGCTTCATCCAGCTCCCGATCCGCCGGCAGACGCCCCGCTTCAATGGCCGCATCCAGCGTGCCTATATTCAGCGTAGCGTAGAGCTTACGGAAAATATTGACGAAGCCGCGCTTGGGCAGGCGCCGATAGATCGGCAGCTGACCGCCTTCAAACCCGTTCAGCGAAACGCCAGTACGCGCCTTCTGACCCTTTACACCGCGACCGCTGGTCTTGCCCTTGCCAGAGCCAATACCACGGCCGATACGCTTGAATTTGGGGCGCGCACCCGCGTTATCACGGATTTCATTTAACTTCATGGCTCAATCCTCCACCTTCAGCAGGTGGGCGACCTTGCGGATCATGCCACGCACCGCAGGCGTGTCTTCAAGCTCACGCGTGCGATGGCGCTTGTTCAAACCAAGGCCAATAAGGGTTTCCTTTTGATCAGACTTACGCCCGATCGGCGATCCAAGCTGGGTCACCTTCACTGTCTTTTTCTCAGCCATTTACGGCCTCCTGCGCCTCAGCGGAGGCTTCCTTCCGCTGGCCGAGGATGTCAGCCACTTTCTTGCCGCGGCGCGTAGCAACAGCACGCGGGCTGGTGCAACGCTGCAGCGCGGCGAAAGTGGCCTTCACCATGTTATGCGGATTGGCGGAACCCAGGCACTTCGCAACTACATCGCCCATGCCCAGCGTTTCAAACACGGCGCGCATCGGGCCGCCAGCAATAATGCCGGTACCCGCCGGAGCCGCGCGCAACAACACGCGCCCAGCACCGAATTCGCCCACCACATCATGATGAAGCGTACGGCCTTCACGCATTGGCACACGGATGAGCGTGCGCTTGGCGCGTTCAGTGGCCTTGCGGATCGCTTCCGGCACTTCACGAGCCTTACCAGCGCCCCAGCCAACGCGGCCCTTTTCGTCACCCACAACAACCAG
>CAMCEP010000146.1 GCA_945873675.1 Asaia bogorensis | reverse complement strand
GTTCAATGATGGTATTGGTCACCAGCGTCGTGCCATGCACAATACTGTGCAGATCGCCGGGCTTGAGGCCGGTTTCTTCCAGCAAGCGCGCAATGCCGGCGACAATCGCTTCCGATGGGTCATCCGGCGTCGTCAGCCGCTTGCCGGTGGCCACCAGATTGCGTGCTGGATCATGCAACACGAAGTCGGTGAAGGTACCACCAACATCAACGCCGATGCGTGCTGTCGCGTTCATGGCTTCACCCCGTAATCACGCGTGGCACCTTCGGCAGAGACATAGCCATCGCGAATATCCGCGGCGAGTGCTTCAGGATCGCGCGTTGCGGGGTCTCCATAACCGCCGCCACCAGGATAGAGCAGCGTCACCCGCGTGCCAGGTGCGACCGTGGTGCGGGATTTCGGGTGTGGGCGCGTGCCATCATCAAAGGCAATCACCGCCGCACCGCCGGCCGCACCGCCCAGCACACCTTGCGCGGGGTGGTCGCGCCTGTCGGAAAGCAGGGAAAGCCGCACCTCATCGGGGGCGCGCACCTCAATCTCCACTTCCTGGCCCAAGCCGCCGCGGAAGCGCCCGGCACCGCCGGAATCAACGCGCAGTCTTTTCTTCCAGACCACCAGGGGGGCGACACTCTCATACGCCTCAATCGAACCGGCGCCGACATTGGTGGGGAAGGCCGTGGTCGGCAGCCCATCGCGATGCGGCGAAGCGCCCATACCGCCCGAGGCAAACAAGACTTGCGAGAACCGATCCCCCGCGCCATCCAACCCGCTGAACAGCGCGCGCATGGTGGGCGCGCCGCCGCATTCCGCAATGATCTTATCCGGCATGATGGGGGCGAGTGCCTTATAGATCGCCCCCGCCAGCAAATGCCCGGTCAATTGCCGCGCGCTGCAGGCCGCCGGAAAGCGTGGGTTCAGGATGCTGCCCTCAGGCGCGCTCACGGTAATCGCGCCATAGGATCCCTCATTGCGCGGCGTGAAGGGATCAAGCGCGCATTTCACCGGATAAACCGAATAGGCATGGGTGTAATTCATCACGCAATTGATGCCGCGATCCACCTGTTTGGAACTGCCGGCGAAATCAATATGCATCGTCTCACCCTTGATGGTGACGGCGCAGGCAATGCGCGTAATCGCCTCATCAAAGCCATCGGCTTCCAGGGTGGAATGCCAGGTGCCATCGGGGAGTGCTGCGATGGCGCGGCGCATGGCCGCATCGGCGCGCTGATGCAGCGCAGCGCCTAGCCCTTGTAGATCAGGCAGGCCCGTATCACCCAGAAATTCATCAACGCCGCGCGCGCAGACCTCATTCGCGATCACCTGCGCTTCCAGATCGCCCATCACCTGCCGCGGCAGGCGCACATTCGCGAGCAAAACCTCCGCCAAATCCTCATTGCGCTTGCCGGCACGAAACAGGCGGGAAGGGGGGATGCAGATGCCTTCTTCAAACAATTCCCGGCAATCGGCAGACCAAAGCGCACCGCCGACATCGGGCGAATGGGAAATGGAACCGGCAAAGCCCACCAGCTTGCCCTTGTGGAAAATCGGGCTGACCGCGGTGAAATCCGGCAAATGCCCAGTGGCAAGCCATGGATCATTCGTGATCACGCAATCGCCTGGCTGCCAGGTCTCCGCCGGGAAGCGTTCCAGGAATGTCTTCGTGGTTTTCGGCAGAATGCAGGAGAAGGAGGCAATGCCCCCAGTGTTTTCGCTGATCGAATCCCCGTTGCGATCCATCAGCACTGTGGCGAAGTCATTTGATTCGCGCACAATGGTGGAAAAGGCGGTACGCAACAGGCCGGTTGCGGCCTCATCGGCAATGGAAATCAGGCGCGACCAGTAGATTTCAAGGCTGATCGGATCAAAGGCTTCCGTCTGGTTCTGCGCTGCCATGATGCTCCATCCCAAGGCGTTCCATGCGTGGCGCATGGCGCGCGCATCGGACGCCCGGTTGGCTGGCGCGTCAAGTCAATCGGGCTTGGCTTCTTCGGCGGGCGCGATGGTAATCAAGCCAAGCTTCATCATCCAGACCATACCCATGGCTGCGCGCGGGCGCTGATCCTGCGGCAAGGCGCCGCCCAGTTCACCTGCGGTCATGCTGCCTTGCGCCAGGCGTTCCAGCATCACCTGAAAACCATTGAGGGAGGGCAGCAATTGGCCACGCGAAACCGCACCCGGAATGGCGGCGCGCTGGCGCAACAGGTCAAGATTTGCGCCCGGCACAAGGGTAACGCGCTGCTTGGGATCCAGCCGATTTGTTGGATAATCCGCAAACAGCATGAAGGGATCAGGGCGCGTCGGTGCCGGCTGGCGGCCGGGGACCAGTGGCGCGAATTCCGTGGCCTTGGCACGAATGCGCGCCTGTTCGTCCCACAGGGCCAGATACTGAGGAATAATGGCGGACCAATCATACATGCGCCGCGCGCGGAGCCGCGCTGCCTCTGCCATTTGCCGGCGCAAATTGGCATCTTCCGCCAGGCGCCAATAAGCATCCGCCGCGGCACCAATATCCATGGCAATGCCTTGCGATGTACCACGCAAATAGGCGCTATAATCATCCGATCCCATCTGATAGCGCGTCGCGATGGGGCTGCCATTGCCACCCATCATGGTTGGAATACGAAACCCGGTGACGCCATCTTCCACCGTATCGCGGAAGCCATCCCAATCCGTCACCACCACGGGCAATCCCGCTGCCATGGCTTCAACCGGGGCAAGGCCGAAGGTTTCCTGGATATTATCCACGGGCAGGGTGAAAATATCCGCCGCCGCCCAAGCCTTGGCGCGAATCTCGGGATTCTGGCCATCCAGCTGATGCACTTTCACATCCGGGCAGGCTTGCGTCGCTGCCTCGGTAAAGGCGGGGCCGGACCCATCGCCTTCAATCCAGCCCGTCAATAGCAAATGGAGCTTCCGCCCGCGGCGCTCGGCTGCCTGTTGCAGCGCAAGGAACATCGGCAGAGGCGAGAACTTGGTCGCATTGGAAAGCCGCGCCACCAGGATAATGGCGATATCCTCAGCCCCGATGCCCAATTCCTGGCGATACGCGGCACCCAAGGCCGGATCGCGGCGGAAGGCATCGCAATCCACGCCAAGCGGAATCATAGGCAGCATCGGCACACCGGCACGCGTCGCCCCCATGGCGCTTTGTAAATAGGCGACATTTTCCTGCAATTGCCGTCGCACCATGCTCTGCACCGCGCGGGAAGTGCAGATGATGGCATCCCAAGGCTGCACTGGCGCGGTCAGGGAATGGGCCAGCGCTTCCATCACCCGATCGGTGGAGGTTGTATGCGTCACACCGCATAGGCTGAAAGCGCGCTGATTCCCCGACCGCCGCCGCCAATAGGCGTAGGATTCAAGGCCAGGCCCGGGCAGGAACAACGTGCCGGTTTCCGCGACCGGGCGTTGATCCTCATAGCTTGCGGTGCGCACTTGCAAATCCGGCGCTCGGTCCTGGATTTCCGCCGGAAAATCCTTCGCCTCCCGGTCATTCAGCATCAGGCCAACCAGGCTTTCCAGCCCGCCATGGCGGAGCAAGCCATTCAGGAAACTATCGCCCGCGACGCGCCGGCCCAGCATGGCGCGGCCCTGCGAAACGTAACCATCAGCGGCATAGAGAATGGCGACAGAACGGGTCATGGAACATCACACCTTGGATCACGCCACGTCACTAATTGCTTGCCCGGAAGGGATCAATGGCGTCCCGATTGTGGGGGCGCGCCGGTCGGGGTAAGCGCGACCCATGCAGCGTGTTGAGGAAAGCGACTCGAAAACCAAAGGGGCGGCGCCTGGGCCATGGCCCGCCTATCAGGCGCGCCTCGCCAGCGGTGAATTGGCGCCCGATCCCGCCCAAGCCTCGGCCATGGAGCGCTTGCAGGCCCTTTGGCAGGCGCTGCGTGGTTATGACCCTGCGCCTTTGGACCCTCCGGCGAAACCTACCGGGCTACTCGGCCGGCTTTTCGGCCGCAGCACTGCCCCGCCGCGCCCCGAACCCCCGCAGGGGCTTTATCTGGTGGGCGAGGTCGGGCGCGGCAAATCCATGCTCATGGACCTGTTCTTTGAAACTGCCGAGGTGCCGCGCAAGCAAAGGCTCCATTTCCACGCCTTTATGCAGCAGGCGCATCGGCGCATCCATGGCTGGAAGCAGGTGCATGGCGATAGCGCGGACCCCATTCCGCCCTTGGCCGATTCGGTCGCCGCCGATGCCGCTTTGCTCTGTTTTGACGAATTCCAGGTCCATGACATCGCCGATGCCATGATCCTGGGGCGGTTGTTTGAGGCGCTTTTCACCCGTGGCACGGTGGTGGTCGCGACCTCCAACACGGCCCCGGAAGATCTGTTCAAGGGCCAACCCGGGCGCGACGCCTTTCTGCCCTTCATCGCCCTGATCCAGCGCCATGTGGCGGTCTGGCCCCTGGTGGCCGCCCGGGATTACCGGCGCGAAAGGATCAGAAGCTTGCCCACCTGGCATGTTCCCGCCGATGGCAGGTCCGAAGGCGCCCTGGATGCCGCCTTCGCGGAACTTACCGGCCAGGCGCAGGGGGCGCCGATGGAACTGCCCCTGCTCGGCCGGGTGATTGAGGTGCCGGAAGCCGCGCGCGGTGTGGCGCGGTTCGATTTCAACCAGCTTTGCGGCAAGCCGCTTGGCCCGGCGGATTACCTGGCCATTGCGCAGGCCTTCCACAGCCTGGTGGTGGATGACATCCCCCGCCTGGGGCCGGAGAATTTCGACAAGGCGCGCCGCTTTATCACCTGCATAGACACGCTTTATGAACATCGCTGCAAGCTGGTGGCGAGTGCCGCTTCCAGCCCCGATCAGCTTTATGAACGCGGCACCAATGCGGCGATGTTTGAGCGCACAGCCTCCCGCCTGACTGAAATGCAAAGCCAGGAATACCTGGCCCTGCCGCATCTGGGGGGGCTTGGCACCGCCTGACCATTGCCCGCCTTGCCGGGCGGGGGCTTCGGGGCTAGGAGTCGGGCGTTTTCCAGGCAAGGTTAAGGAAGCGACATGGCCCGCAAGAAAATTGCTTTGGTCGGCGCCGGTAATATCGGCGGCACTTTGGCTCATCTCATTGGTCTCAAGGAACTTGGCGACGTCGTGATGTTCGATGTCTTCCCCGGCGTTGCCGCGGGCAAGGCGCTGGACCTCATGCAATCCGGCCCGGTGGATGGGTTTGATTCGCATATGGTCGGCACGGGCGATTATGCCGCCATTGCCGGTTCCGATGTGGTGATCGTCACCGCCGGCTTCCCGCGCATGCCGGGCATGAGCCGCGATGATCTGGTCGCCAAGAATGCCGGCGTGATCGCGCAGGTGGCGGAAGGCATCAAGAACCATTGCCCGAATGCCTTTGTGATCGTCATCACCAACCCGTTGGATGCGATGGTGTGGGTGATGCGCGAAAAATCCGGCCTGCCGCATAACAAGGTTGTGGGCATGGCGGGCGTGCTGGATTCCTCGCGCTTCCGGCTGTTCCTGGCGCAGGAATTCAATGTCTCGGTGGAAGATGTCACCGCCTTCGTGCTGGGTGGGCATGGCGATACCATGGTGCCGCTGACGCGCTATTCCACCGTGGCCGGCATTCCCGTGCCTGATCTGATCAAGATGGGCTGGACCACGCAGGAAAAGATTGATGCCATCGTGGCGCGCACCGCCAATGGCGGCGGCGAAATTGTGAAGCTTTTGGAACGCGGCAGCGCCTTCTATGCGCCGGCGGCTTCCGCCATCGCCATGGCGGAAAGCTACCTGAAGGACAAGAAGCGCGTGCTGCCCTGCGCTGCCTGGCTGACCGGCCAATATGGCATCAAGGATCTTTATGTCGGCGTGCCTGTCGTGATTGGCGCGGGTGGCATTGAGCGTATCGTCGAAATTGAATTGAACCCGGCTGAGCAAGCCGCTTTCGATAAAAGCTGCGCCGCGGTGCAGGAATTGATCGAAGCGTCACGCAAGCTGGTAGGCTGAACAGCCTGGGGCCAGGTATTGCCTGGCCCTTTTCGCATCCGGACCGGAGGCATTTTGAATGAATATCCATGAATATCAGGCGAAGGAGCTGCTGCGCCGTTATGGCGTCGCGGTACTTGAAGGCCATGTCGCCTGGAATGCCGAGGAAGCCGCCGCGGCAGCGGCCAAGCTCCCTGGCCCGGTCTATGTGGTGAAATCGCAAATCCATGCGGGTGGCCGCGGCGCTGGCCGCTTCATGGAAGACCCGAATGGCAAGGGCGGCGTGCGTGTGGTCAAGTCAGCCGCCGATGTGAAGGCTGCCGCTGATGCCATGATCGGCAAGACGCTGGTGACCAAGCAGACCGGCCCCGCCGGCAAGCTGGTGTCCCGCGTTTATGTTGAAGATGGCTGCGATATCGCCCGCGAATTATACCTTGGCCTGCTGGTGGACCGCGCGACATCGCGGCTCACTATCATGGCGTCCACCGAAGGCGGGATGGAAATTGAGGAAGTCGCCGAAAACCATCCGGAGAAAATCCTGAAGGTTGCGATTGACCCGGCTTCGGGCGTCTCAGGCTTTCATGCGCGAAAGCTCGCCTTCGGCCTTGGGCTGACGGGCAAGCAGGTTTCATCCTTCACCAAGTTTGTGCTGGCGCTTTATGGCGCTTTTGTTGAACTTGATTGCGCGATTGTTGAAATCAACCCGCTGGTCGTGACCGGCGCGGGTGAGATTGTCGCCCTCGACGCCAAAGTATCCTTCGATGACAGCGCCCTGTTCCGCCATAAGGACCTTGAGGCGCTCCGCGATGATACGGAGATGGATCCGAAGGAACTCGACGCGGTCAAGAATGACCTGAACTACGTGGCTTTGGATGGCGAGATCGGTTGCATGGTCAATGGCGCGGGCCTGGCCATGGCGACGATGGATATCATCAAGCTTTATGGTTCAAGCCCGGCGAACTTCCTGGATGTCGGTGGCACGGCCACGGCAGCGCGCGTGACTGAGGCGTTTCGCATCATCACGTC
>CAMCEP010000145.1 GCA_945873675.1 Asaia bogorensis | reverse complement strand
ACCGCGATCTGCCCAATTGGCGTTCCCTGCTTTACGTGCCGGCCAGCGAAGAACGCTTTGTCGCCAAGGCGCATGAACGCGGCGCGGATGCGATTATTCTTGACCTGGAAGATGGCGTGGCGCCGGATGCCAAGGCACGTGCCCGCGCTGGGCTTGCGGCTTCGGCAGCCAGCGCGCGCCGGAATGGCGCTGATATTGTGGTGCGGATCAATCGCCCGCTCCGCATCGCGGCTGAGGATATTGCCGCTGCGGCCGCAGCGGGCGCGAATGGGCTGATCTGCACCAAGATGATGGGGGCGGATCATGTGCGTTTGCTATCCGAACTCGCCGCCGAATCGGAAATGGCGGCGGGGCGCCCGCTGGGGGCGCTGAAATTCATTGTATTGATCGAAGATGCGGCTGCCTTGCGCCATGCGGATGCGATTGCCGGGGCTGATCCGCGCATTGTGGCGCTTGGCGTGGGGGGTGAGGATTTGGCGACAGATCTTGGCGCTGAACCCACGCCCGATGCTTTGGATTTACCCAAGCGCATGGGGCTGATTGCCGCACGTGGCGCGGGGATTTTGCCGCTGGGCTTTATTGGCACCGTCGCGGGGTTGAAGGATTTGGACGGCTACCGGGCCATGCTGCGAAGGTCTCGGGCGATTGGTTTTGCCTGTGCGTCCTGCGTGCATCCATCTCAGGTCGCCATCATCAATGAGGAATATGGCGCGCGGCCTGAGGAGGTTGAACGCGCCAGGCGCTTGGTCGCGGCTTTTGATGCCGCGCTGGCGGAAGGCAAGGGTGCGGTCGCGTTTGAAGGCGATATGATTGACAAGCCGATTGTGGAGCGCGCGAAGAAATTGATCGCGCGCGCCATAGTGTGATCCATGCTTATGAATCACACTATAGGTTTTTTGAGCGGCTGATTCGCCGCTCCGGCCTTTAGCCTTCGCGGATCAGGCGCTAAACAACCGCGGTCATCCCGCCATCCACATAAAGCAGATGGCCATGCACGAAGTTTGACGCGGGGGAGGCGAGGAAGACGGTGGCGCCGACCAATTCCTCCACCTTGCCCCAGCGTCCGGCGGGGACGCGCTGGCAGAGCCAATCATTGAATTCCTGGTTCTGCACCAATGCGCTGGTCAGTTCTGTGTCGTAATAACCTGGGGCGACGCCGTTTACATTGACGCCGTGTTTCGCCCATTCGGCACAAAGCGTGCGGGTCAGCATACGCAGGGCGCCTTTGCTGGTGGCGTAGGGCGCGATGGTGGGGCGGCCCAATTCGCTTTGCACGGAACAGATGGTGATGATTTTGCCGGCACCGCGCGGCACCATGCGTTTGCCGGCGGCCTGGCAGCAATACCAAACGCCATCCAGATTGGTGCCCAGCACTTCGCGCCAGGTTTCGGGTGGCATTTCAACCGCGGGCATGCGGCGCATGATGCCAGCATTGGCGACAAGGATATCAAGCTGGCCGCAGCGATTTTCAATTTCGCTAAAGCCTGCTTCCACCGCCTTTGGGTCGGTCACGTCAAAGGCACAGGCGGTGGTTTCTATGCCCAAATCGCGCAAGCGTTGCTGCGCTGTGGCAAGCTTTGCCGGATCGCGCCCATTGATGATGACGCGCGCCCCCGCCTCCGCGAGCCCGCGCGCGAGGCCGAAGCCAATCCCTTGGCTAGACCCCGTCACCAGCGCGTTTTTCCCTGTCAGATCAAACATCTTACTCATCCGCGTATCACCCCCTCATCACGTAATTTCTGGAAATGCGCCGCGCCCAAAGCTGGTTGCAGCACTTCCGCATTATGTTCCCCGAGCTTGGGCGCAGGCCGCGCTAAAATCCCCGGCGTTCCTGAAAGCCGCGGCACCATGCCATGCATGGGTAGCCAGCCATCTGGCATATCGGCGTCAGGCACTTCGATCAGTGCTTCGCGTTCAATCGCGTAAGGGTCGCTATCCAGCATTTCGGTATCCATGATGGGGCCGATGGTCACACCTGCCTTGTCGAAATGCGCGAGGTTTTCGGCCAGGTCGCGTGCGCCGATGAAGCCGCCGATAATGGCATCCAATTCCTGCCAATTTTTCACACGGGCTGGGTTATTCGCAAAGCGCGGATCGGTGATCAGGGCTTCCTGCCCAATGGAACGCAGCAGTTTTTCTGTCATGCCTTGGGTGGAAGCGGAAAGGCAGACCCAGCCGCCATCCTTGGTGCGATAGGCGTTGCGTGGGGATGTATTGGTGCTGCGGCTGCCGGTGCGGGGCTTGCGTTTGCGCGTCAGGCGCCAATTCGCCACTTGCGGTTCCAGCACGCTGAACAGCGGTTCGAATAATGAGATATCAATCACCTGTCCCTGGCCGGTGGCTTCCGCATGACGCAGCGCGATCATGGCGGCAGCCGAACCATAAAGCCCGGCATAGGCATCGCCCATGAACATGGGCGGCAGTACCGGTTCGCGGTCTTCAAAGCCATTGATGGCGGCGAAGCCAGAATAGCCTTCCACCAGCGTGCCGAAGCCAGGCTTGTGGCGGTAAGGCCCGTCTTGTCCCCAGCCAGAAACCCGCGCGATCACAAGGCGCGGATTGGCGGAGAGCAGGCTTTTGGGATCAAGCCCCATGGCTTCCAGCACGCCGGGGCGGAAGCTTTCCACCAGCATGGCGGCGTCTTTGGCGAGTGCACGCACGGCGGCGATGCCTTCCGCGTTTTTCAAATCAAGACAAATGCTTTTCTTGTTGCGGCAAATGGTCTTCCAGCTTGTCTCAACCCCGCCCACGCGCCAGGCGCGCAAGGTATCGCCTTCGGGTGGTTCCACCTTGATGACTTCGGCGCCGTGATCAGCGAAAACCTTGGTCAGGATATTGCCGGCGACAAGGCGCGATAGGTCAATGACGCGCACGCCATCCATCGCCCCTTTCGCGTTGGGGTCGAAATTCTTGCGGTGCATTTCGGCCATCAGATCAATCCAGCTTGATATTGGCGGCGGTGGCCACTTCGCGCCAGCGCGCGAGTTCAACGCGAAGAATTTCGCTAAAGGCTTGCGGTGTGGCGGGTGATGGGCGGGCACCTTCGGTTTGCAGCAGCTTCGCCATTTCCGGATCGCCAAGGGCGGCATTGGCTTCCGTATTCAGGCGCGCGAGGATTTCGGGCGGCAGGCCGCGCGGAGCAAACAGCCCCCACCAGATGTCGCTTTCATAATCAATGCCGGCCTCCTTGACGGTGGGGCCAGGGGGCGAGCCATCCGGCGCACCCGGCGCGGTATAGGCCAAAAGCCGCACACGGCCTTCGCGCACCACGCCAGCCGCGCTTGGCATGGTGGTGATCAGCACGGGGATATGGCCGGCCACCAGATCGGTCACCGCGGGCGGCATGCCGCGATAGGGCACGTGGTTCATCTGAATGCCGGCGCGGAGGCAAAAATATTCGGTGACGAAGTGATTGATCCCGCCGGGGCCGGATGAACCATAGTCAATCGCGCCCGGCCTTTCGCGCGCCATGCGCACAAGGTCGGTTAAGCTGCGCGCCGGGAAATCCGGATGCACCAACACAATGAAGGGTGAGCGCGCCAGCAAGGCGACAGGCGTGAAATTCTCCAAAACCCCCCAGGGCACGCGCTGCGTGATGGAGGTTGTGGCGAAGGATGAGGAGGAGACCATGAGCGTATAGCCATCCGCCGGTGATTGCGCGACGGCGGTGGCGCCAATGGCCCCACCCGCACCGGCGCGGTTTTCAATTACAACGGGCTGGCCGAGGCGCGCTTGCAAACGCTCAGCCAAGGGGCGGGCGACCACGTCGTTGGACCCTCCGGGTGGGAAGGGCACGACGATGCGGACTGGCCTTGCGGGCCAGGGCGCCTGGGCAAGTGCCGGGGCGGCAAGCGGGCTTGCGGCGGCGGCCAGCAAAAGGGCGCGGCGGGGCAGGGCAGGGGTCATCAGGCGGTCTCCCGGATAGCGAAGACGTCACTTTCGCCTATTGTGGCGCTTCTGCGAAGCGGGCTTGCCCCTGTTCATCATGGGCGGCATTGGCCATCATGCGCTTTCGAATGAGGATTCTGGGTGGCAATGGCCGACGACAGGCCCTTTAGGGAATGGCCCTTGGATCAGCTCGCCGAACATGCGGCGCAGCATAAGGACGATCGCGTCCTGCTTTCCCAATTGCTGATCGAAACCGAACGACGGCCCGGCGCGCGCGCCAAGCTGATTGCGCGGCGGATTGAGAATTACCTCGCCAATGTATTGACCAAGCTACCTGGCCGCGGCGCCCCGCCTGAGGAAATGCGGCGCTATCTTGCGATCGCCGCAGAGGAAATTGCTGTGCTGCGCAAGCGCCTCGCGGATGCGGAGGCGGAGATCAAGCACCTCAAGGAAACGCCGGCGGATGGCAGCGCCCATGCGCGCGTTTATCTTACGCCCAATGCGCCGCTTTGGCTGATTGTGGAGGCGCGCCGTGCCTTTCGCCGGCGCTATCACCCGGATAAGCAAACGGACCCGGCGAAGCGCCAGAATGCTGAGGAAATTTTCAAGCGCGCGGAGGAGGTTTTTGAAAGTCTGCAGGGGCGCGGAGAAGACTAGATCGGCGTCTTGGATATTTAAGCCATTCGGCCTTGGATCAATTCCGCACAAAGCCGCGGAATATGTTGCGCGAAGGGAAAGAAGCCGCGCCCAGCCAAGGGCCAACAGGCCGCATCCCAAGGGCGGCGCAGCGGCGCAACGCCATAAGGGTGCAAGGCATCCGCTACCCAACCAATAGGCGCTTCGGGCATCACCACCGCCTCATGCCTTAAAATATCGGGCAAATCATCAAATGCCACGCTTTCCGCAGGCACGCCGAAATGCCGTGCGGCGCGGCCCAAGCCATCTTCCAGCGCGCCTGCCACAAAGCGCTGCACCAGCGGCGCAGCACCAAGCGGTGATCGTGCCTCTGGGCAGCAAAGCCCCACCACACGCCGCACTTCAAGTCCCGCCAGCGGCAGGCTTTCGGGATGGAGATCATCCTCATGCAGCAATAGCACCACGGGGCCGCGCGGCGGCGCGGGCAAGGCAGAGATCGGGCGCGGCGCGGGCGCTTCAGGTTCCTGCAAGGGCAGCGGCTTTTCGTTCAATGCGCCATGCGGGGCGAAACGCCCGCCCGTGTAGCGCGCGATATTCTCGGCCCGCGCCACGTAATGCTTGCCCCTGGTATGCAGCCCCGCCACCCAGCGCCAGGACAGCGTATTGGACGCCGCATCCCCATCCAGCAAATGCCGCAAAAAGAAATCCGCGCCCAATTCCCAAGGCAGGCGCAGGGTAAAGGTCCAAATGCTCGCAAACCACATGCGCGCGTGGTTGTGCAGATACCCAGTTTCGATCAGCTCCTGCACCCAGGCATCGAAACAGGCGATGCCTGTTTGGCCGGTGACGGCAGCTTGATAGCCCTCAGGCGGCGCCTGCACGTCGGCCGCGACTCGGGCGCGATACGCATCCCAAACGGCTGGGCGTTGCACGAGCCAGCCCTTCCAATAGCTCCGCCAGAAAACCTCCTGGATGAATTTATCGGCAACCTCCGCGCCATGGGCAGCGATGGCAGCGGATAGGACTTCCTGCTCGGTGATCAGGCGATGGCGGATATAGGGAGAAAGCGCTGAGACATGGGCTGGCTTGCCGGGGCCAGGGTCGAAATTGCGCCCTTCAGCATAGGCACGGCCCATCAAGGGCGTGAAAGCCGCCAAACTTTCAAGGGCAGCGGTGCGACTTGGCAGCATGGCGGCGGAACGGCAAGGGCCAGGCGGCCCTTGCCACAAGACTTACAGCTTTTCGACCTGGCCGTATTCCAGATCTACCGGCGTTGAGCGGCCGAAGATGGAAACGCTCACCTTCAGGCGGCCCTTTTCTTCATCCACTTCCTCAACCACACCATTGAAGGAGGTGAAGGGACCATCGGCCACGCGCACCTGCTCACCAACTTCATAGACCACGGCGGGCTTGCGGGGCTTGTCCACGCCTTCCTGCACCTGCTTGAGCAAGCGCTCAGCTTCTGCGGCCGGCACGGGTTGGGGCTTGTTGCGCGCGCCAAGAAAGCCAGTGACCTTTGGCGTGTCCTTCACCAAATGCCAGGCATCATCAGTCATTTCCATCTTCACCAGCACATAGCCGGGGAAGAATTTGCGGTCCGTATCCACCTTCTGGCCGCGCCGCACCTCAACCACCTGTTCGGTCGGCACCAGCACTTCGTCGAACTTGTCCGCCAGGCCCTTTTGCGCAGCCTGTTGCTTGATCTGCTCGGCGATCTTGCGCTCGAAGCCAGAATAGACATGCACGACATACCATTTCTTATCGGCCACGGTGCCGTACCTCCTTAAAACCTTACTCAGCCGATACCAAAGACCAGCCGCATGGCCAACTGAATTAGCTGGTCAACAACCAGGAAGAAAATCGCAGCCAAGGTCGAAAGCCCCAGCACCAGCCCTGTGGTGATGAGGGTCTCCTTACGCGACGGCCAGGTAACCCTGGAGGCTTCCTGACGGACTTCCCGAACGAATTGCGCGGGATCGAGCTTGGCCAATGTCAGTTCCCCTGAAAAACATCACCGGGCGGCAGCCTTGTCAGACCCCCACCCGGACATGAACTAAAAGTGGCAAGGGTGGAGGGTCTCGAACCCCCAACCTCCGGTTTTGGAGACCGGCGCTCTAGCCAATTGAGCTACACCCCTAAACACGGCCTGGAAAGAAAACACCCTAGCCGCAGTATTGAAGGGCGGAAAGGCCAAAACCCCGCCGCCCCCAAGCTATCTTACACCGTGATCTTGGCGACAACGCCGGCACCGACGGTGCGGCCACCTTCGCGAATGGCGAAGCGCAAGCCTTCATCCATCGCGATCGGTGCAATCAATTCCACATCCATCGACACATTGTCACCCGGCATCACCATCTCCACACCTTCCGGCAGAGACACAACGCCAGTCACATCCGTCGTGCGGAAATAGAACTGCGGACGATAATTGGTGAAGAACGGCGTATGACGGCCACCTTC
>CAMCEP010000144.1 GCA_945873675.1 Asaia bogorensis | reverse complement strand
TGGTAATCACGCGACAAAATCGCCTTCAGAATGGTGGAACCAAGCCCGGGCCGGCTAAACACAGCCTCCACCAAAATCGCATTGCCCAAGGACCACGCGAAGGTCACACCAATCACCGCCAGCACCGGGATCAGCGCATTGCGGAAGGCAAGATGCCAGACAATGCGCCGTTCCGGCACACCCATGGCGCGTGCCACGCGAATGTGATCCTGGCCCAGAATCTCCAGCATGGCAGAGCGCGTCAGGCGCGCGATATAGGCCGCAACCGAAAGCCCCAAAACCAGCGCGGGTAGCGCTAAATGATGCAGTCCCTTCCAAAAGCCTGGCTCACTCGTTGCGCCCAGCGCCGGGAAAAGACCAAGCGCATGCGATAGCGTCAGGATCGCGACCAGCCCAAGCCAGAACACCGGAAAGGAAATGCCGCCCAAGGCCAGCAACATCACGGCAAGGTCAACCGCGCTGCCTTGGCGCACCGCGGCGATAATGCCCAAAGGCACGCCAAAGCATATGGCAATCATCATGCCCGCCACGGCCAGCGTGGCCGAAGGCGGAACTGCGGACCAGATCTCGGCCAAGGCGGATTGCCCGGTTACGACGGATACACCCATATCCCCCTGCGCCGCACGCAGCAGGAAAACGCCATATTGCTGCCAAACTGGCAGATCAAGGCCAAGGCGCGCGCGTAACGTGGCCAGCGCCTCGGCCGTTGCGAAATCGCCCAGCATGTAAAGCGCGGGATCGCCAGGAATGGCACGCATCAGAAAGAATGCCACCGTGACAATCCCAACCAGCGCGACAGCAAATTGTGCCGCGCAGCGGGCGAGATAACGGATCATCAGGCCCCGCGCAGCGATACCGGTGACGCATTCACCGTGAACAGGCTGTTCTGCACGAAGCCCTGCACATTCGGCCCATGGGCAATGAAAAGCCTATCTGCATAAAGCGGGATCACTGGCACATCTTCCATGGTCTGGCGCAGTAGGCGGTTATACACTGTCTTGCGGCCCGCCAGATCAGGCGCACGCGCCGCTTCCGCCAAAAGATCGTCGGCACGGTTATAACGCGATGTATTCAGCCCCGGCGGATGGGAACGCGTGTGATAAAGCGTGACCAGCGGGCTATCCGGATCGGGCGGGCCAACAACCGCCGTGATGCAGGATTGCAGATTGCCCGAAGACCGCGCCTGCACATAGGCACCGCGCTCCAGTACGCGCACCGTTGCCTGAATGCCGACCTGCTGCAAATCATTCGCAAGCGGCACTGGGAAACGGTCAAAAGGGTTCAGGCCCACGGTGGTGATTTCAAAGCGGAAATTGGAAACACCCGCTTCCCGCAACAGGGCGCGCGCACGATCGGGATCATAGGGATAGCGCGGCACGCCTTCATCGCTGAATTCCTGGAAGGTGGAGGTCAGCACGCTGGTCGATTCGAACTTCGTCCCACGGAAAAAGCCATCAATCAGCGCCTTGCGGTTAAGCGCGTGGATCATGGCGCGGCGCACGCGCACATCCGCCAAAGGACCAGCCGTGGTATTCAGCACCAGATTGGCGGTGTTATTGGCCGGACGGTCCAGCAATGTCACCCCAGTGGCGCGCCGCAGCCTTTCAATCACATCGGGTGATTGCAGGGCAAAGAACACATCCAATTCGCGGTTTTCCAGCGCAATCGAGGCAGCGGTTTCATCGCGCACCACGCGGAAGATAATGTCGGTCAGCGCTGGCGCGCCACCGAAATAGGCTGTGTTCGCCACCAACCGTACTTCATTGCCCGTCGTCCAACGATCAAACATGAAGGGCCCGGTGCCGATCGGGTTCATCGTATAACGCTCACCGATTTCGGTCACCGCACGGCGAGAGACGATCCAGCCCTGGTTGAAGGCACAAAGCTTGTGCAGGAAGCCGGAATTGGGCGCTTCCAATACCAGGCGCACCGTCAGCGGATCAGGTGTCTGGATTTCCTTAAGCCCCGCAAGCTGCCCACGATAGAGGCTGCCCGTTGCAGGATCCAGCACGCGTTCGAATGAGAATTTCACATCATCAGATGTGAAGGCACCATAATTCTTATGCCAGGTAACATTTGGCCGCAGCCGGAAGGTCCATACGGTACCATCAGCGGAAACCTCATACCCCGTGGCAAGGTCGGGCACGATTTCATTGGTGCGCTGATCATACTGCACCAAGCCGCTATAGACATGCCCAGCGATAGATTGATTTTCGATCTGAAAAATCCGCGCTGGATCTAACACGGAAATATCAGACCCAAACCGCACACGCAAAGTACGCGCGCCTTGCGCCATCACCGGCACGCCAAAGCCGGCACCGAAGGCAAGCGCCGCAGCACCGCCCATCCAAGCGCGCCGACCAAAACCCGGCGCCATTTCCGTCTCAGCCATGTTTTTGCTCTCCCGTTGTTGCTGAACCTGTTGTTGCTTCGCAGGCGGGGTTCGCCGGCGGATGCTCCTTGGGCCAATCGCGCGGCAAGCGCGCAGCAATGGCCGATATGCCTTTTGCCAATTCTGCCGCGCGTGCGGCGTATTTCGGAGGAATCATGCCGGCCTCCTGCTGCGCCAATCCGTCGCACCTTCAAAGGCCATGGCAGCGCGGAACAACGCGGCCTCATTGCCTTGGCGCGTCATGATCTGCCAATGGAGCGGCAGCCCTGCCTCAGAAAAGCCAGTGCATTGCACGAGCGCCGGCAGCCCCGCGAGGCTTGCCGGCGTCAGCATGGTTTCCATGGTGTAGTTTGAAGATTCGGGTTCCACGCCAAGGCGCGGCGGCAGATTGAGCGTGCCAAAACACAGCACCACATCATGCGCATCCCAGAAGCGCTCCATCGCATCGGTGAAGGCGCGGCGCAGGCGCTGCGCGGCCAGATAATCCACCGCGCTGACACCCATACCCGCGAGCAATTTGTCGCGGAGCGCAGCGCCCATCAATTCCGGTGTCTTGCACAATTCGTCTTCATGGATGGAGGCGGATTCAGCCGCGCCAATCACCCGCGCCGCATCCAGGCAAGTGGAAGCCGGCCAGGGCAGCTTTGCTTCCGTGATGCGCGCCCCAAGCCGCGACAGAACCGAAAGCCCAGCTTCAAAAGCGGCGGCGAGTTCAGCCTGGGCAGCAGGCAATCCAGGGCCAGGATCGCGCACCACGGCGACCCTCAGCCCTTTCGCACCCACGCTGCCAGCGGCGCGCAATTGCGAACCCAGCATGGCATCCAGCACAATCGCGGCATCCTCGGCGGTCCAGGTGATGGGTCCGGGACGGTCCATGGAATAGGTATTCGGCAAGCCACCTTCCATGGGCAGTACGCCAGGCGTCATCAGCACGCCGCAACAACCTGTGGCGGCGGCGGGCAGACGTACGGAACCGGTCGTGTCTGAACCAATCGCGAAAAGCGCCATGCCTGTCGCGACAGCGACACCAGCACCGGTGGAAGAACCACCGGTGAAGCGCGCCGTGTCCCAAGGGTTGCGCGCGGGTGGGTTGGGCAGATCGAAATGCTCCGCCCCTGTGCCGGTGCCATATTCCCAGGTGGCGAGCTTGCCGATCAGCGGCGCGCCTGTTTTGCGCAGCATGGAAACAATGGGGGCATCCGATGTCGCGACCCGCCCAGCACGCAGCCTGGAATTGGCAACGCAGGGCAGGCCGGCGACATCAAAATTATCCTTGATGCCCCAGGGAATACCCGTGAGAGGGCCGGTATTGCGCGTGGCCCGCGCGCCAGCTTCATCCAAATGATGCACCGCATGCAGCGCGCCATTCAGGGCCGCAATGCGCGCCAAACAGGCTTCCAGAACCTGCGCTGGCTTCAGCCCGCCATCGGCCATGGCCGAAAGCGTTCCCGCAATTGTCGGAAACTCAGATTGCATACAATCTGTATGCATAGGGGTGGTCATGCTGCCTCCTGCCCGGCCTGTACGGCGGCGGCCAGGAATACGGCTTTGCCGGCTTCCACATGCGCGCGCATCACCGCCCCGGCCCAGGATGGGTTGCGCGCCGCAATCGCCTCGGTCATTTCGCGGTGCTGCGCCAGGCTGCGGCGCAGATTGGCTTCGTTGAATTTGCGGAAGTTGCGCAGGATCATCGGCGGCACCGCCAAGCTGATGAGGGTTGCGCGCGTGCGGTGCTGCCCGCTCATGTCCCAAAGCGTCTGGTGAAAGCGCACATTGGCTTCCGAAATCTGTTCAATTGCGGCCAGATTGGCGCCGGGCATGGCGGCTTCCCCCGCCTCACAAGCCGCGCGCAGCCCTGCGATTCCCTGGGGGCTTGGCGCCATGGCCGCATGTTCTGCCGCATGGGCTTCCAACATGCCGCGCAGGTCAAAAATCTCGACCATTTCCGGGAGCGACCATTCGGCAGCGAAAGCCCCCTGATTGGGCACAACGCGAAGCCAGCCTTCGGCATCCAGGCGTCGCAGCGCTTCGCGGATCGGGGTACGGCTCACGCCAAGCTGGGTTGCCAGATCCTCCTCACGCAAATGCGCGCCCGGCGGATAAGTTCCATCCGCAAGACAGCGGCGTAGGGCCAGATAGGCCTGCTCCCAGGCTGTTGTCATGGACCATCCCAGAGCTTGAGAAACGACGGAGAATCCTACAACGGGAGGCTTCGTGTATGCAATCTTGTTTTTCCTGGGGACGGCTGGCGATACCGCAAAGATGGCATAGACCCTGGATCGCTTGGACTTGCCGTGGCTTATCGGGGGCACGGCGGTCTTGGCTGGATATGTGACATCGTTGCGTCGCATAGGGCGCAGCGTTTGAAAACGGCACCGACGCGGTGACAGATTTGTCGTCTATGGATGGATGGCCGGGCGGTCAAAGGCGCGCGCCTGGAAACTGCGTATACTTCAAAAGCGAATCATGGTTTCGGGCCCCACTCCTTCCTTCGAACAACCACCAGCGTAGTACGGTAGGCCAGCCGCAAGTCTGGCGTTCGCTTGACCTCAAGCGTTCGGGCGGTGTGCTCCGCCACTTTGCCAACTGACTGGCGACCAGGGGATGGTCTAACCCGAGGAGCCCCAGGCCGTCCGTCGTCATGACCCATTCGCGGTCGTCCGTAAACCGCGCCACCGCCGTGCCGGTCTGATCGACAACCTGGAACAGCCCAACTGCGGACTTCCTGAGTGCCCAACCCTGCTCGGCCAGAGCAACCGCAAAGAAGTCGTGAATACGGCCCACCGCGCTCGACTTTCACGATGTCGCGGTTTGGTCGATCCGAAACTCTCTCGCGGAAGCCTACGCAGCCGGCCAAGCCGCCGCGAAGCGCAGCAAAAAGCGCAGCCGATAAGGCAAAGCGAGGGCCGAATGATGCAGCCATTTGGCCCTCACATCATGATGAAACCCGGCTGATCATAGCAATGAAATAACGCTCTATTTCGCTTGGCTCAGCCCCCATCACAGCGCGAATGGTCTGTCACGCGCAGGGGATTTCCCCCGCCGATGACGGAGACAAACAGATGAGCAAGATCGTTCCCACCGAAAACCAAGACTGGGGTTTTTGGGGCACCATGCGCGAACACGCAGCGCCCGCCTGGCCGATCGCCTTCACCGCGATCCACAACGCAACCAGCACGGATCCCGCCTCGGTCCGCGCCTTTCTCGACAGCCGCTACGGGCGCCACTTCGCGGACGGCGTGAATAGCCAGATGCATTACGGCGCGAGCCTCGAGGACGCCATCGCGAAAACCACCGCGGAATGGATGGGCTGGCGCATCACGCAGCGCACCAGCCGCGAGACGGGCATCCCCGCCGGCCTGCCCTACCTGACGGGCTTCGTGATCAACGAAGGCATCGCCGCCGAAGCGCAGGATTGAAGCGCAGCCCGCCGCGACGCGGCGCCGCACTGCCCCGCAGGGTCCGCCCGCGGGGCTCCCGGCAGTAGGGGCCGATGGTCGGCGCCCGTAACCGGAGACGAAGACAATGAAGCTTTCAGATACGCAGCGGATTGTATTGAGCCATGGCGCGCAGCACCCGCAATTGCTGGCGATTGCGCCGAAGCATTTACCAATCGCTGCCTGCCGCGCGGTGGTGAACAGCCTGATCAAAAGCCGCCTGCTGATTGAGGTTGCCGCACCGCGCGATCAATTGGCGATGGTATGGCGCAAGGATGCGGATGGCACGCCGATCCTGATCCAGGTGACGGATGAAGGGCTGCGCGCGATTGGCATTGACCCGAATGAGGGCCGCGCGACGCCCGAGCCGGCGGCACAGGGCGGGGAAGACAACGCACAGCAGGCCGAGGAGCAGCCTTCCGCCGAGGCCGCCGCAACCGCGCCCGAGGCGCCCAACATGGGAAGCGTGAACCTGCGCGAAGCCGCCGAGCGCTTGCTCGCAGCCTGGGAAGAAACGCCACCGGCCAACGCGGATAAAGACCCCATCGCGCGCGCGATGGACATGCTGCGCAGCGCGCTCTCGCGGCGCGGCGCACGCGCCACGGGCGCGCCACGCAAGCCGCGCGAGAGCACCAAGCAGGAAGTGGTGCTTGCCATGCTTCGCCGCCCTGAGGGCGCGACGGTGGCGCAAATCGCCGAGGTCACCGGCTGGGCGCAGCATACGGTGCGCGGGTTTTTCGCGGGCCTGAAAAAGCGCCAAGGCATCACGGTGGAGATCGCGGAACGCATTCGCCAAGTCGGTCCGAACAAGCAGGGCGCGAAGGGGTCCTACACGGTCTACCGCTTATGCGGAGCTCCGCATAAGCGGTAATATGCGGAGTCAAAAATTATGCGGAGCGCAGGCGGCCCCTTGCGGTTGCCGCTGCGTTTGGGCGGTCTGTGACGCCACATAATTCTTGGACGATCCGAGTCTTCCTTGGTGCCCACTGGGCATCAGAAAGGGCGATTCAGGCTCCTGACAAGCTTCTGGCCATGCTGCAGGGCGTTTGCCACTGCAAGAATTATGCGGAGTGAACCCTGGCAAAACTCGGCGGCGAAAGCCATGCTTTCGCCAGCGCTCCGCATAATTTTTGACTCCGCATATTACCGCGTGGCTGAA
>CAMCEP010000143.1 GCA_945873675.1 Asaia bogorensis | reverse complement strand
TTACCCCTTCCTGACTTTGGCGGATCGACCACCGCAACCTGGCGAAACCTTGTTTTGCTTGAGCCAACCAGAAAGCCTTGGAGTCGCCGTCCTATTTCGCGCCATCATGGCAAATGAGGTTTCCACCTTTGTTCAGGTTCTCAGCGATTACGTGCCAGCTCTTGCGTTGGAGGGGACTTTGCCGCCCGGCACGTCTGGGGGACCTTGGGTGGATACTCAAGGCAGGCTTGTTGCTGTCCAATTCGGGTTTCTACATATGCATAACATCCCTATTGGCGTCGCCTTTGCCAGTCCACTCAGCGCGGTGCGGCAATTGCTCATCACCCGCAAAAACGCCGCCACACCCTACACGGGGATGATAATCTCGGAACTATGGCGACAACAGCCGAATTTTCTTCGTATGTTTCCTCCACATTCAGAAGGTCTTTTCATAAACGCGGTAACGGCAAACCAGCCGGCCGCGCGTACGGGGCTGAAACAAGGGGATCTGATCGTTGAGGTTGAAGGTCAACCCATCCGTTTCCGCGATGAATTCCTCGCCAAGGTGAGAACTAAAAAACCGGGAGAGCAACTTTCCATCGCGATATTGGAGCCCGGCACGCCAACGAAGCGGGAGGTGACCATCACCCTTGGCCTGTTGGAAGCTTCCTGGCGATAAAACGCCAACAGGTTTGCAGCGACTACAACAGCGACGTCTCCGCCAATTCAATCGCGCGGCCAAGGTCAACACTCAGCAAGCGCGACACGCCGCGTTCCTGCATGGTCACGCCATAAAGCCGATGCATCCGGCCCATGGTCAGCGGGTGGTGCGTGACGATCAGGAAGCGAGTGCCGCTTTCCGCCGCCATGGCGTCCAGCAAATCGCAAAGCCGCTCCACATTCGCATCATCCAGCGGCGCATCCACTTCGTCCAGTACGCAAACCGGCGCGGGGTTGCAGCGGAACACCGCGAAAATCAGCGAAAGCGCGGTCAGCGCCTGCTCACCGCCAGACAGCAAAGAAAGGGTTGCAAGCTTCTTGCCGGGCGGTTCGGCGTAAATCTCAAGCCCCGCTTCCAGCGGATCATCGGAACCAACAAGTGCCAGATGCGCCCGCCCGCCACCGAAAAGCCGCGTGAAAAGGCTGCGGAATTCAGTATCTACGCGGTCGAAAACCTCACGCAGGCGCTCTCGGCCTTCGCGGTTCAAATGGCCGATGGAACCGCGCAGCTTGGCGATCGCATTCATCACCTCATCACGATCATGCGTGATCTGGCCGATGCGTTCTTCAATCTCCGCAATTTCGATATCCGCACGCAGATTGACCGGGCCCATTTCATCGCGTTCGCGGATTAGGCGTTCCACCTTGCGCCGCGCCTTGTCTTCCGCAATGTCCGAAAGTTCTTCAGGTGCCGGCGGCAGTTCCGCGCCCTCACCCAGTCTTTCGGCGATGCGCGCCGCAACAGCGGCTGAGGCTGTTTCCGCGGCTTCGGTTGCGGCTTGGGCGCGCACCTGTTCCTCACGCGCTAACGCAAAGGCTGTATCCGCACCGCGGCGCCCTTGACTGCCTTCGCTCACACGCCGTTCAGCGGCGGCAAGGGCGCCGGCCGCGGCAGTATGGGCTTCGCTTGCAGCTTCCAGCAGGCGTGTCGCTTCGGCGCGGCGCAAGGCCGCTGCTTCCGGCGCGGCGGCCAGCGCATCGCGTTCCGCCTCCGCTTCCGCATCGCGCCGCCGCAAATCGGTAACGCGCGCCGAAGCATCTTCGGACCGCGCCGCCCAAAGGCCGGCTTCATTCGTGAGGCTGGCTCGGCGGGCGGTGATTGCCTCTGCCTCCGCAGCCAAAGCGCCCTGCGCATCACGCGCGGCGGCTTCCATGCTGCGTTGTTCAGTCAAATGCGCGCGCGCGGTTTCCACACTGGCACGCAGCTGCACCGGATCGGGCGCAGCCTCACGGGTTTGCGCCGCACTCGTGCGCGCGGCTTCCGCTTCGGCAAGTTCGGCGCTGATGCGTTCCAATTGCGGGGCCAGGGCGGCAAGGCGGTTTTCAACTTCCGAAGCGCGGTTCAATAGCACCGCCTGACCTTGGCGCGATTCCGCCAGCGCCATTTCAGCACGCCGGCGCGCCTCACGCGCGGCAGCCTCGGCATTGCGCGCCTCGGCTTCCGCAGCTGCGGCGGCCTGTTCCGCCTGACGCAGCAAGACGATATCGGGGCGGGCGGTGTACAGCGCCTCGGCCTCAGCCCGCGCGGCATCGGCTTCGGCGCGGTCTTCGGCAAGGCGCGCCAATTGCGGTTCAAGTGCGGCGATGCGGGTCTCAGCGCGGGCATCGCGCGCGGCCAATTCACCCTCAGCCCGGCGCGCGGCAGACGCTGCGACTTCAGCGGCGCTGCGGGCATTGCGCGCGGCGGCTTCGGCACTTGCAGCTTCCGCTTCAGCAGCTTCGGCGGCACGGCGCGCAGCTTCTGTTTCAGCGGCGACAACTTCGGCTTGGTCCAACCGCACCTCGGCGGCGCGCAAGGCATTGCGCTGAGCAAGACGCACAGCGCCCGGCGTGGGCGCGCCGGCATGATGCGTATGACCATCCCAGCGCCAGACTGCACCTTCTTCCGTTACCAGCGCCTGGCCAGGCCGCAGCCCCGCTTGCAGCGCCGCACCATCCATGCCGCGCGCGAGCAAACCAACCTGCGAAAGGGCACGCGCCAAAGCCGCCGGCGCTTCCACCAGGCGCGAAAGCGGCACCGCGCCATCGGGCAAGGGTTGCGCCACCATCAGTGGCGGCAGGTTGCGCCAATGCCGTGCGGCAGAGGCATCGGCTGGGCTTTCCAAAGCCTCACCCAGCGCAGCGCCAAGCGCCGCTTCCAGCCCCGGCGGCACGCGCACCTGATCAAGAATGGGTTGCGCGGAAGCGGTGCCGCGCGCTTCCAACACTTCCGTCAGGGCTGCCACTTCTGCTGCGATGCGCGCGCGCGCGGCACCCGCTTCGGCCGCCTTGCGGCGTGCCTGCACCAGGGCTTCGGATGCTGTCGCACGCGCCGTTTCGGCTTCGGTCAAACGCGCTGCGCTGCCAACCAGCGTCGCTTCCGCCTGGCGGGCGGAGGAATGCGCGGCATCGCGCGCAACCTCGGGAATACGTTCGGCCAGTGCGGCATCGCGTTCCGCCGAAAGCGCGGCATATTGCGCGACAATACGGCGATGGCGGTCATCGGCGGATTGCAATGCGGCTTCGCGGCGCGCGGCTTCCGCACTTGCCTCCTCAGCACTGCGGCGGGCATCAGCGTGCTTTGCAACAGCTTCAGTGCGCGCGGCTTCGGCCTGTTCCAACGCTTCACGCGTAGCGGCAAAAGCAGCTTCGGATTGCGTAACATGCACCGCTGCTGCAGCTTTTTCCACATCCGATACGGCGCGCGCTTCAGCCGCATCACGATCCGCGCTCAGCGCCGCATGAGCTTCGCGCGCGCGGCGGAGACGCGTCTCGGCAGCAGCCAATTCCGCTTCGGCGGCTTGCAATTGCGCCGCACCCGCAGCGGCGGCTTCAGTCGCCTGATTGGCTGCGCGTTCGGCTTCGCGCACCGTTTCAATCGCTTCGGCAAGCGCTGTGGCGGCGGCATCGCGCCGCGCGGGTAGGGCGGCTTCGCGTTCAACCAGGCTTGCATCTTCTGCCGTGATGCGCCCGCGCGCGGCATCGGCATCACCAGCAAGCGCCAAGGCATGCGACAGATCCTGGCGGAGTTCAGCCAGGCGCGCTTCGGCGGCATCCAATGCAGCGCGGGCGCGGCTTTCTTCAGCTTCCATGCCTTCCGCTTCAACGCGGCGGCGTTCAAGTGCGGTGCGCGCGGCAGCTTCATCGGCGCGCGGTGCGGCAAGCCCTTGTTCGGCTTCATGCAAAGCAATCGCGGCGGCTTCGGCTTCCTGTTCTGCCGCACTGGTGGCGCTGCGCGCGGCGGCAAGCGCGGTGGCGGCGGCGGTCAGCGCTGTATTGGCGCGCGCAGCCAAAAGCGCCAGCCATTCGCCTTCCGCCTGCCGCACCAGGCCCGAGATATTGCGATAGCGATTGGCCTGGCGCGCCTGGCGTTGCAGTCCCTGGCGCTGCGCATCCAATTGGCCAAGAAGATCTTCGGCGCGCGACAGATTGGTTTCCGCCTGGCGTAGCTTCAATTCCGCTTCATGGCGGCGCGCGCGCAACCCGGCAATGCCGGCGGCTTCTTCCAAAACACCGCGCCGATCATCGGGTTTGGCCTGGATCAGCGCGGCAACACGGCCCTGACTGACCAGGGCGGAGGACCGTGCGCCAGAACCGATATCGGCGAACATGGTCTGCACATCACGCGCGCGCAATTCCTTGCCATTGACACGGAAATTGCTGCCCTCACCACGCGAAATCCGGCGCGTCACTTCCAATTCGGCGATATCATTATTGGGTGCCGGCGCCAGCCCCGCCGCATCTTCCAAAAACAGCATCACTTCCGCCACATTGCGCCCGGCGCGCGTGGCGGTGCCGGCGAAAATCACATCATCCATTTCGCCGCCACGCATCGCCTTGGGCGAGGTTTCCCCCATGGCCCAACGCAGCGCTTCAACCACATTGGATTTGCCGCAGCCATTGGGCCCGACAATGCCGGTCAGCCCTGGCAGCACTTCAACCGTTGTCGCTTCGGCGAAGGATTTGAAGCCAGCGATACGGATGCGCGAAAGCTTCGCCGTCAGCGCAGCGCGGGCTTGGTCTTCGCTACGCGCGGGTTCGGCCGCTTCAGCCTCAGGCGTACTGACTTCTGTAGTTTCTTCGGCCGGGCCGGCAGGGATGATTTCTTCCATCAGCGCGGCGTCGCTTCACGCACTGCAGCTTCGAAGCGATCAAAGGGAACCGCGCCGGGCAGTTTTTGCGTGCCAATGATGAAGGTGGGCGTGGCGCTGACCTGATGTTCCGCTTCGCCCTTTTGCCGCGCTTCCAGAATGGCGCGGGCCAAAGCGTCATCCGCCCAGGCAGCATTGAAGGCATCAGCGCCCAAGCCGGCCATGGCGGCGATTTTGCCGATTTCCGCCTTGTGATCCACGCCGCGCGCATAGGCCCAGCGATCCTGCGCGGCAAACAGCGCTGAGATGAAGGGTTCATAGCGCTCGGCTGGGAAACTGCGGGCGACAGCATGGGCGCGGAGCGACACCTGATCCAGCGGGAAATCCCGGAACACCATGCGCACGCGCCCAGCCTCCACCAATTCGCGCTTCACGCGCGGCCAAGTATCGCGGTGAAAGGCGCCGCAATGGCTGCAAGTCAGGGAGAAATATTCAATTGCCGTCACGGGTGCATCGGCACGGCCTAGGCTTCGTTCAGCAAGCCTTGGGTCATCGGATTGCGCATGCAATGCAGGCGCTGCCAGAAGCAGGGCGGGGGACAACAGGAATAGCGCACGACGGTCGAGCATCAGTTTCTCTCCTCCGGACCCGGTGCGCCTTATTCGGGGGGGAAGCGCCCGGGCCGATCTGACTGGTAAGGGGCGACTCGCCCCCCTTCAGCCTTGTTTTCGATAGACGCCGCGCGCCAATCTTTCCAGCGCTTCGCGCAAATCCCCTGTGGGTAAACTGTCCAAAGCGGTTGCGACTCGGGCGGGAAGGGCCACGGGGCGGGGCGGCAGGGCCGGTTTGGCTCCCGCCCGAGCCGGCAAATTGGTCTGCACGAAGCGGAGTCGCTCCACCGCCACGCGCCCCAGCCCACCATTGATCCGGGCCATCAGCTCCGGCGCCAAATGGCTGAGCTCCATGGCAATCGGGCCGGAACAGGCAATGGTCAGGCTGCCCGCAGTCAGGCGCAAAGGCTGGGTTACGGCGGCCAGCGCCGGGCCGACCAGGGCTGGCCAATCCGCCATGATCTGCGCCGCGGCGGGGCTCTTGCGTTTGAAGGCCGGGCGCGTCAGGGCTGGAATCAGGGCGCCGAGGGGTCTAGGCCCCCCAAAGAACCGCCTTTCTTCCTCATCCCGGGACATGCCGTGAAACCGCCTTCCGCTACTGATCTGCTGCACTGGTATGATAGGCACCGCCGCATCCTGCCATGGCGCGCAGCACCTGGGCAGCGGGCAGAACCCTATCACGTCTGGCTTTCGGAAATCATGTTGCAACAGACAACCGTGGCAACGGTAGGGCCGCGCTTTTCACGTTTTTTGGCGCGCTTCCCTGATCTGCCCGCTTTGGCAAACGCGCCGTGGGAAGATGTGGCCGCTGAATGGGCCGGGCTTGGCTATTATGCGCGGGCGCGCAACCTGCATGCAGCGGCGCAGCAGGTGGTGGGAATGGGTGGTTTCCCGACGACGGTTCAGGGTCTTTCCGCCCTGCCCGGCATTGGCCCCTATACCGCCGCGGCCATCGCCGCCATTGCCTTCAATGCGCCCGTAGTGCCGCTGGATGGCAATGTGGAACGCGTCACCGCGCGGATTTTCGCGGTGGAGGAAGCGCTACCCGCCGCCAAGCCCAGGCTTGATGCGCTGGCGCAGGGTTTTCTGGCCGATAAGGCAGCCCGCACCCGGCCTGGAGATTTCACCCAGGCTTTGTTTGATCTGGGTGCGGGGATTTGTACGCCGCGCAAGCCAGCCTGCGCGCTTTGCCCCTGGCAAAAACCCTGTCAGGCGCGAAAGCTTGGCCTGACGGAAGCCCTGCCGCGCAAGGCGCCAAAGCCTGATCGCCCGTTGCGCCATGGCACGCATTTCCTGCTGACGGATGCTGATGGACGGGTTTGGCTAAGGCGCCGCCCACCGCGTGGGCTTCTGGGCGGCATGTTGGAAATCCCTGGTACGACATGGCGGGAGGCTGTTTGGTCGGAAGCCGAAGCGCTGGCGCAAGCGCCCCACGCAGCAATTTGGCAGCCAGTGGCCGGAGAAGCGCGGCATGTCTTCACCCATTTCGCGCTGACGATGCGGCTTTATCATGCGCGGCTGCCAAGGCGCGCCAAACGGCCTGAGGGCGAATGGCTGACGCCCGAGGAAGCGGCGCATGCCCTGCCGAGCGTTATGCGGAAATTGCTGGTGCTGGCGGGG
>CAMCEP010000142.1 GCA_945873675.1 Asaia bogorensis | reverse complement strand
CGGCTTCCGCCCAGCGTGCCCCATTGGCCGCAGTGATGGCGGCCTTGCCGGCCGTGATGCGCGCGGCCTGCGATGAGGCAGTTTGCGCAATAGCCTTAACGGGAAGCAGCAGCGGCAGGCTTAGAAGCAACCGGCGCGGAACCCTCATGGCACCACTATCCCCTCAGCATTACCCGCGCGCCATTGCGGGTTTCGCTTGGCAGGCAAAGCGCCGCGATCCCGGGCGCGACATCCGCGGGTTGTGGAATGGTGGCAGGGTCCTCGCCCGGCATGGCAGTGGCGCGCATTTTGGTGGCGACAATTTCAGGATCAACAAGGTTCACGCGCAAGGGTGTGCCCTCCACCTCCTGAGCCCATGTCGTCACCAGATGTTCCATGCCAGCTTTGGATGCGCCATACATGCCCCAATAGGCGCGTGGGCGCAGCACCCGCCCAGTCGTCACAAACACCGCACGCCCCGCATCGGAAGCGCGCAAGGGCGGATCGCAGCTGCGGATTAAACGCCAGCTTGCGGTCAGGTTCACCGCCATCACTTCCGCCCAATCGCGCGGTTCAATATGCGCAACCGGCGTCAGCTTGTTCAAAGCGCCCGCATTATGCACCAAAATATCCAGCCGACCGAAGCGTTCCACAATGGAAGGCCCGATCATATCAATATCCTTCTCGGCCTTTTGCAGATCGAAGGGCAAAAGCGTCGCGGGCTTGCCGCCGGCGCTGCGGATCGCGTCATCCACTTCTTCAAGCCCGCCCTGGGTGCGCGCCACCAGCACGCATTGCGCGCCAAGCCTGGCCAATTCCAGCGCCAGCGCCGCGCCAATGCCGCGTGACGCCCCGGTAATCAGCGCAACGCGGTCCTGCAATGCCGCCATGGTCATTGCCCCGCCGGCTGCAGCAAGGAAAGCTGCCGGTCTGAATTATCCGTCCAATCTGTCAGCGGAATGGCGTAATCGCCAGTGAAGCAGGCATCGCAGAAATGCGGCTTGTTGGGATCACGCGCTGGCTGCCCAAGCGCGCGATACAGCCCATCAAGCGAAATGAAAGCCAGGCTATCCACGCCGATGATGCGCGCCATTTCGGCGATATCATGCTTGGCCGCCATCAGATGCGCGCGTTCAGGCGTATCAATACCGTAATAACAAGAATGCGTGGTGGGTGGGGAGGAGACGCGCATATGCACCTCAGTCGCCCCCGCCTGGCGCACCATTTCAACAATCTTGCGGCTGGTGGTGCCACGCACGATGGAATCATCCACCAACACCACGCGCTTGCCCTGCAACATGGCGCGATTGGCGCTGTGCTTCAGCTTCACGCCCAGATTGCGGATCTGATCCGTGGGTTCAATGAAGGTGCGCCCGACATAATGGTTGCGGATGATGCCAAGCTCAAACGGGATGCCGGCTTCCACCGCATAGCCCATGGCCGCCGGCACGCCGGAATCTGGCACGGGCACAATCAAATCCGCCGCGACACCGCTTTCGCGGGCCAATTCGGCGCCGATGCGCTTGCGTGTTTCATAAACCGGCGTGCCTTCCATGACGCTGTCAGGCCGCGCGAAATAGATATATTCAAAAATGCAGAAGCGGCTTTCGGTGCGGCTGAAGGGCTTGATGCTGCGCAGGCCGTTATCGTCAATCACCACCAATTCGCCCGCTTCGATGTCGCGCACGAACTCCGCGCCCACGATATCCAAAGCGCAGGTTTCTGACGCCAGCACCAACCCACCATTGGGCAGCCGCCCCAACACCAGGGGGCGCACACCAAGAGGATCACGCGCCCCAATCAGCGCGCCATTATGCAAAGCGACCAGCGAATAGGCGCCCTGCACCTGCTTCAGCGCATCAATCAGCCGGTCAATCACGGTGGAATAAAGGCTGATCGCGATCAGATGGATAAAAACTTCCGAATCCGTGGTGCTTTGGAACAGACAACCGCGCCGCACCAGCGCGCGCTTCAGCGCAAAGGCATTGGTCAAATTGCCATTATGCGCGACCGCAAAACCGCCGAATTCAAAATCGGCATAAAGCGGCTGCACGTTGCGCAGCGCGGTTTCACCCGTGGTGGCGTAGCGATTATGCCCCACCGCATGCGGCCCGCGCAGCGATGCAATAACCTTGGCTTCCCCGAAATTATCGCCAACCAGGCCAAGCCCCTTATGGGCATGAAACAGGCCGGCTTCATCCAAGGTCACAATGCCCGCGGCTTCCTGGCCGCGATGCTGCAACGCATGCAGCCCAAGCGCGGTCAGCGCCGCAGCATCGCCGCCATTCCATACGCCGAAGACCCCGCATTCCTCATGCGGCTTGTCATCATCAAATTGCGCGACACGCGGCATGGGTAACCTCAATTCCGGCTGCGCGCGGGGGGGCGCAGCAATTCTTCAACAGTGGGCGAACGTGGCAAGGGTGGTTCATTCAGGCGCGGGCGATATTCCTCTGGCATAGCTTCCACCAGCATATGGGCACCCTGCGACAGAAGCGGAAGGGACCGCGCTTCCAGCACCGGTTCCGGCCAGCGATCCCCCGGCAGCAACAAACCTGCGACGATATAGGCAACCACCAACAGAAAAGCGCCACGCGCCGCGCCGAATACTAGCCCCAATACGCGGTCAATCCCGCCCAAGGCGGAATCCTGCACACGATCGGCGACCGCATTGATCATCAGCTTGAAGGCAATCAGCGCCACCAGAAACACCACGCCCGCACCAATCGCTTCCGCGAGCCAAGGCGGCGTGAAATAGGGATCAAGGAAGGGCTGCACCTGTTTGCGCGCCAGCAGGGCCACCACCGCCGCACCAATCCAGCCCGCCACGCCCAGCGCTTCCCGCACCAGGCCATGGAAAAAGGCAAGAATAGCCGACAGGGCGATCACCCCCAGCAGAATGATATCAACCCAATTCATCGGTCTTCCCTATACCCCTCGTAGACGGGCGCGTCACGTCTTGGCCTTCGGCGGCAGAGTCTTTTCCGCAAAGCGAGCCACCAGATCAGCCAAATGGCCGATTTCCGAAAGCCCCATGCCTTCCGGGGCCGCCGCTGTGCGGCCGCCACGCGCCACCCGGCGCGGCAGGCTGGCACCAGAAAATCCCAGCTTGGCCGCTTCCCGCAGGCGCAATTCCGCCTGGGATACCTGCCGCACCTCGCCTGAAAGCCCGACCTCGCCGAAATAAACCGCGCCTGAATCCGTGGGCCGGTCTGTCGCCGCCGAAATCAACGCCGCCGCCACCGCCAAATCCGCCGCCGGTTCGCTGATGCGCAAACCCCCGGCGATATTCAGATAAACATCATTCTGGCCGAGGCTCATGCCGCAACGCGCTTCCAGAACGGCGAGCAGCATGGAAAGCCGCCCGGAATCCCAGCCCACCACCTGCCGACGCGGAGACCCGCCTGAAGAAGGCGACAGCAGCGCCTGGATTTCCACGAGCACCGGGCGCGTCCCCTCAATCCCGGCAAAGACGGCCGAGCCCGAGACATTGCCGCGGCGTTCCGCCAAAAACAGTGCGGATGGATTGGCCACTTCAACCAATCCGCGATCGGTCATTTCGAAAACGCCGATTTCATCCGTCGCGCCAAAGCGGTTCTTCACCGCGCGCAGAATGCGGAATTGATGCCCGCGATCGCCTTCGAAATAAAGCGTCGCATCCACCATATGTTCCAGCACACGCGGCCCGGCCAGCGTGCCTTCCTTGGTGACATGCCCCACCAGCACCAGGGCAAAGCCGCGTGCCTTGGCCAGCCGGATCAATTCCGCCGCGCAAGCCCGCACCTGCGCCACCGTGCCCGGCGCCGAATCTAGCGCATCCAGCCAAACGGTCTGGATCGAATCCATCACCACCAGCGCGGCGTCGGTTTCCTGTTCCAGGCTGGCGCCGATATCACGCAAGGCCGAGGCAGCCGCCAATTCCATCGGGCTATCGGAAAGCCCAAGGCGGGCAGCGCGCAGCCTGACTTGCTCCACCGCTTCTTCGCCTGAGATATAAAGCACCCGCCGCCCGCCGGAGGCCAGCCGCGCCGCCGCTTGCAGCAAAATGGTGGATTTGCCGATGCCGGGGTCGCCGCCCACCAGCACCGCGGAAGCGGGCACAAAGCCGCCGCCCAAAACCCGGTCCAGTTCCGCAATGCCGGTCACGATGCGCGGCGGAGGGGCGGATTCGCCCTTCAGGCCGACAAATTCAACGCGGCGCCCGCCAGCGGTTTTGGCGGCGGGGCCGGGGCCGCGCGGGGCGGTGGTTTCCTCAATGAGTGTATTCCAGTCGCCACAGGCATCGCAGCGCCCCTGCCATTTGGGGCTGACCGCCCCACAGGCTTGGCAAACGAAACGGCTGCGATCCTTGGCCATTCAGGCGCGCGCGCTAATCAGATGATTTTCGTGCAGATATCGCCCACACCTTCAACAAAACCTTCCAGCACATCGCCGCGCACCACGGCTGCCACACCTTCCGGCGTGCCGGTCATGATCAGGTCTCCGGGGGCCAATTCCACCAGTTCGGACAAATTGGCGATGACTTCGGGGACGGACCAGATCAGCTTGGAAAGGTCAGAAGTTTGCGTGACCTTGCCATTCACCTTGAGTTCAATCTTGCCCTTGGACGGGTCAATCCCCGCGGCGGGTACCAGCAGACCCATGGGGGCGGATTTGTCGAAGCCCTTGCCCATATCCCAGGGGCGGCCGGTTTTTTTCGCCTCATTCTGGATATCGCGGCGGGTCATGTCCAAGCCGGCGCAATAGCCCCAGACATGAGAAAGCGCGTCTGCCACAGCGATATTTCGCCCGCCGCGGCCGATGGCGACGACCAGTTCCATTTCATGATGCAGTGATTTGGTGACGGACGGGTAAGGCATATCCGCGCCATTGATCACCACGGAATCGGCCGGCTTGGCGAAGTAGAAGGGCGGTTCGCGGGTTGGGTCGCTGCCCATTTCAATGGCGTGTTCGGCATAGTTGCGGCCCACGCAGAAAATCCGGCGCACCGGGAAAAGCGCTTCACTGCCCTTGATCGGCAGCGCGGCGACAGGCGGGGGCGGGAAGACATAGGAAACCATCCGAGCGACTCCTTGGGCTATTCCATGCCGCTATACCCCCAGCCGAGGGCTGCCGGAAGGCGGGGCGGGTCCTTTGCGTGTCATGTGAGCGTGACGGTGCATCTGTCTGAGGCACCAAGATTCCGCCCAAACAAAAACGCCCGGTCAGGGGGGTGACCGGGCGCTACTTTGTATTTTCCGATCGGAAAGGTCGGGCGAGCCGGCAGGGGATGCCGGGATCGCGACCGCCGGCAAAGCGATGGCCGACGGGGTAAGTATCTAGAACAATTGACGGAAAAAGCAAAGCCCCAAAAACGACACGGCTGCGTGAGGGGTGGGCGTCACTCGGCCGCAGCCGCCAGTTTTGCCCCAGCATGGGCGGCGGCGGCGCGGCCAAAGGCTTCGAAAATGGCGCGGCTATCGGCATCACGCTCCCAGTCATATTCGGGGTGCCATTGCACCCCAAGCGCGAAGCCGCGCGCAGCTTCCACGCGCACCGCTTCAACCGTACCATCCAGCGCCCAGCCTTCCGCGACCAGGCGCGGCGCCAGGCGCTGCACGGCCTGGTTATGCAGCGAATTCACCGCAAGCTGAGCGGCGCTGCGCGATGGTGCCGTGAGCGTCGCGGCCAAAGCCCCGGCGCCGTCAATCCGCACCAGATGCGCCTTGCCGGTGCGCACCAGCGGGATTTTCTGATCCGATGGCGTGGAATGATCCATCCGCCCAGGCAGATCCTGTACACGCTGATCCAGGCTGCCACCCAGCGCAACATTCAATTCCTGCATGCCGCGACAAATCGCGAGCAAGGGGATACCTGCCGCAATGGCAGCGCGGATGAGCGGCAGGGTGGTGGCATCGCGGTCCTGGTCTTCCGGCGTGCCCTCGGCATGGGGTGGGCCATCATAATGGCCAGGCCAGACATTGGAGCGGCTGCCGGTCAGAATCAGGCCATTGATATGGGCAAGGTAATCCACCGCCGCGTCTTCGCCGGCTGCTGGCAGCAGTACCGGGGTGCCGCCCACAGGGCCGCGCACCACGCGCACATAGCTGTCAGACGCCGCGTGATTGGGCGTTCCGAAGGTGCCGAAGGGCTTTATGCAGCAGGAAATGCCGATCAAGGGTCGCATGGGATGTTACACTTCCGCGACACCGTGGCGGGATCAAGGCGATTCGGTTGATTTGCGCAGATTTTTTTGCGGAGGCCAGGGGACTTCAGGGCACAAATCCATCAACCAGCACCACCTGGCTTTCCGTAGTCTCCATCCGCAGTTTCAACAGCGGCGCGTATTCCGGGCTGAAATAAAAGGCGCGCGCGGCATCCAGGCTCGGGAATTCCAGCACCACCAGGCGAGTGAAGCCATCGGCATTCTCAAGCCTCTCCATCGCTCCGCCTCGCACCGCATAGCGCCCGCCATATTGCGCGATCACGGCCGGCACGCCGGCGCGATAACGCTCAAACCCTTCCGGGTCAGTGACTTTGACATTTGCGATCAGATAGCCAGGCATGGGTTCTCTTTCAGGTGAGTGGCGGCGCGATCCAGCGTTGAAAGCCGGGCCTTTCGCCAAGCTTGGCATACCAGCGGGCCAGGGTGGGGAATTCCGGCATGCCGGGCAAGCGCACTTCAGGGCCAAACCAGCGCCGCGCGTAACAGCCAAGCACGATATCGGCGATGGTCATGGTGGCGCCATCCAGATACGGGCCGCCATGGCGCGCAATCCAGCTATCCAGTATCGCCCAGCATTCGCCGGCAGCTTTCGCAGCACCTTCAATCTGCGCCATATCGCGCTTTTCGGGCGGCGTGCGCACCAGGCCCCAGAACAGGTTGCGCTCAGCGGGGCCAAGCGTGGAAAGCTGCCAATCCATCCAGCGATCCGCCGAAGCGCGCGCTGCCGGGTCCGCCGGATAAAGCGGGCTTTGGTATTTCATCGCGAGATAACGCAGCACGCTATTCGATTCCCACAGCACGAAATCGCCATCTTCCAGCGT
>CAMCEP010000141.1 GCA_945873675.1 Asaia bogorensis | reverse complement strand
CATCATCCTGGCCCAGCACCGCAACATCCCCCGCCCATTGACGCGCGAAGATTCGTGCCTTCGCAGCGGCATAGCCGGCCATGTTCCCATGGCGGTCCAGGTGATCGGGGCTGAGGTTCAGCATGACAGCTACGTTGAAGCGCAGAGTTGCGATTCGCTCCAACATGTAAGACGACATTTCGAGGGTATAGACCCCCTCCGACCCCAAGATATTGAGATCGAGCGCCGCCGGGCCCAAATTCCCGCCCACCTCACAGGCCATGCCGGCGCCCCGCAAAATGTGGTGGATCAGCGCGGTCGTGGTGGATTTGCCATTGGTGCCGGTCACGCCCACGAAGCGCGCCTTGGAATGGCTGGCCAGCACCGCGCGATACAGGAACTCCACATCACACAGGATGGGCGCGCCCGCCGCAGCCGCCGCCTGCGCCGCCGGATGGGAAGCCGGCAGATGGTGTGGAATGCCCGGGGAAAGCAGCAGCGCATCGGCGCGGAAGGGGCCGGCGGCCGCGTCTTGCAGCGTGAGGCCGGCGGCTTCCGCGGCCGCTCGGGCTTCGGGCTTGTCATCCCAGACCGTGACCTCAGCACCCCAGGAAGCGAGGCGCCGTGCCGCTGGCAAGCCAGCGCGACCAAGCCCAACCACGGCGATGCGCGCGCCGGGAAAGGGGGTGAAGGGGGGGCTTGGCGCTGTCATCTGATTTTCAACGTCGAAAGCCCAACCAGCGCCAGGATCATGGCAATGATCCAAAAGCGGATCACGATGGTGGGCTCGGCCCAGCCTTTTTTCTCAAAATGGTGATGCAGCGGCGCCATCAGAAACACGCGCCGCCCTGTGCGCTTGAACCAGAAAACCTGGATGATGACGGAAACGGTTTCCACCACAAAAAGCCCGCCCACAATCGCGAGCACAATTTCATGCTTGGTCGCAACCGCGAGCCCACCCAGCGCGCCGCCAAGGGCAAGCGAACCCGTATCACCCATGAATACCGCCGCCGGCGGCGCGTTGAACCACAGGAAGCCGAGTGCGGCGCCAACAAGTGCCGCGCAGAAGACCGCAAGTTCACCAGTGCCGGGCACGTAATGCAGTTGCAGGTAATCAGCGAAAATACGGTTACCGACGAGATAGGCAATCAGCGCGAAGACGCTGGCTGCAATCATGACAGGCACAATGGCAAGCCCGTCCAACCCATCGGTCAAATTGACCGCATTGGAAGCGCCCATCATCACCAATGCCGCCAGCAGCGGGAACAGAATACCAAGCGGCAGAAGCAATTCCTTGAAAATCGGAAATGCGAGTTTGTCGGAAAGCGCGCCCGGCATCAGCCAGGTGATCCAAATCGCCGTGATGATCCCCAAGCCCGCCTGCACCAGAAGCTTCATGCGGCTGGATACACCCTTGGTGTTGCGCTTGGACACTTTCAGCCAATCATCAGCAAAGCCAAGCGCGCCATAGCCGCAGGTGATGAACAGCACAGCCCAGACAAATCCGTTGCGCAAATCCGCCCAAAGCAGGGTGGAACCCACCAAGCCCAGCAGGATCAGCACGCCGCCCATGGTGGGCGTGCCCTTCTTTTCCACGATGTGCCGCGCCGGGCCATCTTCACGGATCGGCTGACCGCCACGCTGAAAGCCGCGCAGCCAGCGGATGATGGCAGAACCGAAAACCAGACTAATCAACAAGGCTGTCAGGCAGGCAGCACCCGCGCGAAAAGTACTATAGCGTGCCAGATTGGCCAGCGCATATTCCTCAGCGAAAGGCAGCAGAAGATTATAGATCACGAAACTTGCTCTCCTGCCGTCAATGCCTTGATGATCACGCCCATGCGCGAACCAAGTGAGCCCTTCACCAGCACCGCATCACCGGGCTTGAGCGCGACACGCAATGCGGGTGCAAGGCTGGTTGAATCCGGAAATTGCCCACCGCGCAGCGCCGCCGGCAGGGCTTCGAATAGATGCGCCGAAAGCGGGCCGCAGCAGAAGACCAGATCACAAGTCTTCTCCGCATCATCAGCCAGGGCAGCATGTTGCGCAGGGCCTTCCGTGCCAAGTTCCAGCATGTCGCCAAAGGCGAAAACGCGGCGCGTGGCGGGCTGTGCGGCGAGTACCGCAAGCCCCGCGCGGACGGAGGCGACCGAGGCATTGTAGGAATCGTCAATCAACAAAGCCTCACCGTCCGCCACGCGGATGCGGCGCAGTGCGCCCCGGCCAGCACCCGCGGTGAAATCACCAAGCGCGCGCACTGCGATATCGGGCGCAAGACCAAGCGCCTTCACTGCCGCAAGCAAAGCGCAGGCATTCAGCGCCACATGGCGACCAGGCGCGGCCAGGTGCAGCGTCAGGCTTTGCCCAAGCAGCGCAATTTCCGCGACACCGCCTTCTGGTGAAGCGTGATAGGACAGCAGCCGGGCATCAGCGCCTTCAGCTTCCCCATGTGTCATTACATGCAACCCTGCATCACGCGCGCGCGTGCCCAATTCCTGCAGAAACGCGCTATCGGCCGGTAGGACCACAGTACCGCCGGATGCAATGCCGGCGATGATGTCACCCTTTTCAGCGGCAATCGCCGCCTGGCCGCCAAGCAGGCCGATATGCGCCGTGCCGATTGAGGTGATGATGCCGACATCAGGGCGGGCAAGCCGCGACAGCGGTGCGATTTCGCCACGATTATTCATGCCCATTTCAATCACGGCAAAGGCCGCATCGCGTGGCAGCCGCGCGAGGGTCAGCGGCACGCCCCAATGATTATTATGCGACGCGGCCGAGGCATGCGTCGCGCCAAAAGCACTCAGCGCCACCCGCAGCATTTCCTTGGTGGTGGTCTTGCCGACACTGCCCGTGACGCCCACCACACGGGCCGCGGCGCGCGCGCGCCCAGCCGCCCCAAGCGTTGTCAGCCCGGCCAGCGTATCGGACACACGCAACAGCTTCGCCGTATCCGTAGCACCTGGCGGCGTATGATCCACCATGGCGAGTGAGGCACCGCGCGAAAGTGCATCCGCGACAAATTCATGCCCATCGCGTTGATCGCGCAATGCGATGAAGATATCGCCTGGTGCGACACTGCGGCTGTCAATCGAAACGCCGGTCGCAGCAACATCCGCCGCCAGCGTGCCATTGGTGGCAGTGCGCAATTCCGCGCTGGTCCAAAGCGGCTTCATGGCGCGACGCCCGCTAGTTTGCGAACTACCGCGACATCATCAAAGGCGTGGATAATACCGGCGATTTCCTGGCCGGATTCATGCCCCTTGCCGGCGACCGCCAGCACATCTCCGGGGCCGAGTGCGCCCATGGCTTTGGCGATAGCTTCTTCACGCGCGCCGGCATTCACCGCCTCAGGGCAGCCGGCCATGACTGCTGCGCGGATCATGGCTGGGTCTTCGCTGCGCGGATTGTCATCCGTGATCCAAACGCGATCCGCCGCTTCCGCCGCTGCGCGCCCCATGAGCGGGCGCTTGCCGGGGTCTCGGTCCCCGCCTGCGCCGAACAAAACATGCAAGCGCCCCGCGACATGCGGGCGGAGTGCGGCCAAAAGCCGCGTCAGCGCATCAGGCGTATGCGCGTAATCCACGTAAATTGCTGCACCATTGGGCAGAATTGCCGCGCGTTCCATGCGCCCGCGCACACCTTGCAACTGCGCCAGTGCGGCCATGGCGGATTGTTCCGCAACGCCTGTTGCTATCGCCAGCATCAGCGCCAGTAAGGCGTTATCGGCCTGGAAGCGCCCCGGCAAAGGCAGCAGCACTTCATGCCGCGCGCCAGCCATGCGGAACGTGATTTCCTGTCCATCTGGCAAAGGTCGCGCTGCTTCCAAGGCCAGCGCATCACCACCAACGCCAACCAGTCGCAGATCCAACCGGCGCCGCGTGGCGATATCGCGTAGTGCCGCGAGTGCTTCCGCCTCCATATCCGCCATCGCAATGGCCGGCGCGGCTTCGGGTAGGATCGTTTCAAACAACCGCAGCTTGGCCGCGCTGTAGGCGGCCATGGTACCGTGATAATCTAAATGATCGCGCGTGAGGTTGGTGAACCCCGCCGCCGCCAGCCTGACGCCATCCAGCCGGCACTGGTCAATCCCGTGCGAGGATGCCTCCATCGCCACCGCAGCGACACCATCACGCGCAAGCTGTGCCAAGTTTTCATGCAGCGCCACCGGATCAGGCGTGGTCAGCGATGGTCCTGGTGGCAGGCCCTCCGCAATCAACCCCAGCGTGCCGAGCGAAGCTGCTTTCCTGCCGGCATCGCGCCAAATCTGGCGCAGAAAATCCACGCTGCTTGTCTTGCCATTCGTGCCGGTGATCGCCACCACGCATTCCGGTTGCGCGCCATAAAAAGCTGCCGCCATCAGCGCCAAGGCACGGCGTGGATCGGGGCTGGTCACCAGCGGGCGCAGTGGCGCATCGGTAGGCCAAGCAGTGCCTTCGGGCGCCAGAATTGCCGCCGCACCGCGTGCCACGGCATCGGCAATGAAGCGGCGCCCATCAGCACGCACGCCGGGCAGTGCCGCGAAAATCATCCCAGGCCGCACCGCGCGGCTATCAGCCGTGATACCTGTTATGTCCAGTGAGGCAGCTTCTTCCCCACCATTCCATCCGCGCATGAGATCACCGAGGCGCAAGGGTCGCCTCGCGCTGAGTGACAGCGACGCGCGGCGGCGTTTCGGTGGCCTGACGTGCCGGTGGACGATTGGCGATTGGCGCCGCGGGCGGTGGTGCAGCGCCGGGCACGCCACGGCCATTCATGGGCATGGCGATGGCGCGTTGAATCTCGGGCGTTGCGGGTTCTGGCAGCATGCCAAGAATAGGCGCGATACGCCCAATCACCATATTCGCCGCCGGTGCCGCCACCCAACCCGCTGTCGCAAACCCATGGCTGCGCGCATTGGGCTTGGGTTCATCCACCATCACATAAATCGAATAGCGCGGCGCATGCATCGGGAACGCGCCAATGAAGGCGGCGATACGCTTGTTTTCCAAATAACCACCACGCGGCCCGGTTTTTTGCGCCGTACCGGTTTTTCCACCAACGAAATAACCCGGCACCTCAGCACCCTTGCCTGAGCCATCCGTCACCACAAGCCGCATCAGCCGGCGGAGCGTTTCCGAGGTACGCGGCTCAAGCACGCGCACGCCTTCACGTTCAACGCCCGGCGGCTGCGCCAGGATGGTCGGCTGGCGCAGAATACCACCATTCACCAAGGTGGCACCCGCCGTCGCCACATGTAATGGTGTCACGGAGATGCCATGACCAAAGCCGATGGTCATGGTGTTCAATTCGCGCCAAGTCTTTTGCCCCGGCACCAGCGGCATCGCGGTTTCGGGAATTTCAATCCGAAGACGCGATGTCATGCCCATACGCTGCATGAATTCACGATGCCGCGCCGGGCCAACTGCGGCGGCCATATGTGCCGACGCAAGATTGGACGAATAGGCCATGATTTCCGGCAAGGCGAGCCAGCGATTCTTGCCACGATAATCATTGATTTCATGCCGGCCGACGCGAATGGGCCGCGATGCGTCATAACCGCTCCAGGTCTGTACCGTGCCCAAATCAAGCGCCATGGCGGCGGTCAGCAGCTTGAAGGTGGACCCCGGTTCATAAACCCCCACCGTTACGCGATTGAAGCGTTGATCGGTGGTGGCGCCGCCCACATCATTCGCATCATAATCGGGCAGGCTCACCATGGCGAGAACCTCGCCACTATGCACATCCATCACTACGCCGGCGCCGCCAATGCCGTTGAAATCCGTAATGGCGTGCTGCACGGCATCACGCAAAGCCAATTGCACGCGAATATCAAGCGAAAGGCGCAGCGTTTCACGCCTGAGTGTGCGTAGTCTTTCGTCGAAATATTTTTCAACCCCCGCAATGCCGTTGCCATCCACATCCACGCCACCAATGATATGCGCGGCGGTGCGGCCTTGCGGGAAGAAGCGACGCTCCGCATCCTCAAAATACAAGCCAGGAACACCAAGATTATTCACCGCCTGCATTTCACGCGGCGTTAACGCACGGGCGACATAGGCGAATTGTTTTTCACCGGTCAGGCGCGCGATCAGCCTTTCACGATCAAGCTGGGGCAGTACTTGGCGCAGCTTGTCGGCAGCTTCGATGGGATCATCAATCTGGCGTGGATTGGCGTAAAGCGCTGTCAGCGGCAGGGAAACCGCAAGCACTTCGCCATTACGATCCGTCACCGCCGCGCGCGAGACTGGCGTTTCCGCCGGCGGTGCGGGCGGGCGAGAGAGCATGGCAGCGCGTTTGGATTCGGCCGGATCGAATACCGTGGCCAGCGACAGCTTCACCGCCACCGCGCCAAAGAGCACAGTGAAACCGAGGGCAGCCAGCAGCAGCCTACCGCGCGATTTTTCCAATTGGGCATGGCGCAGCAGGTCAGGCTGCGAAACGCGCACCAAGGCGCGGCTTGGGGATTCGGTTACGCCTGGCGCGCGCGGCCTATTGCCCGGCAGAGAATCGGGCGAAGGCTGCCGAGGGTCCGGAGGTGATGCCTCGTTCATACCACGTGCCCTCCACTCAACGGGTCGCCCCTTGCGGGGCTCCCACCGGAACGGGCCGTGGGAGAGGAACGGGTGGGGGTAGCGCGCCGCCAAACCCGCCAAGCGCTGAGGCCACCACAGCCGGCGGCGGCGGTGCCGCCGGCGCGACATGGAGAGCAGGCGTAACCCTTGGCTGTACCGGCGGCGCCGCTGGCCGCGGCGCGGGCGGCGCGGCCGCTGCAGCGCTCAAACGCGGTGGAGATTCCGCTTGCACTTGACGCGGTGGCGGTTCCGGCTTCGCCATGGCTGGGGATGGTGCACTTGGCACGGCTGCCACCGGCGTCGGTACCATCAGCGCTTCGGGAACCAAGACAGGCAGTTCCGGCGGACCAAAAAGCGATGGCGGGCCGGCAAAAGGCCGCGCATTGGGCAGGCGGCGTTCCAATTCTGCTTCGCGGATGAATTGCGCGGGCGCCATGGGTTCCAGCGCCAGATGCCGCTGCGCCACTTGCCGCAGCCGGTCCGGTTCATTCAGCA
>CAMCEP010000140.1 GCA_945873675.1 Asaia bogorensis | reverse complement strand
TTCAGAATGAACACCTTCACCGGCAGGCGATATTGCGCGAGCGTGCCCATTTCCTGAATATTCATCAGGATCGAAGCCTCACCGGCGATATCAATCACCAGCGCATCCGGATGCGCGATCTGCACGCCCATCGCCGCCGGCAGCCCATAGCCCATGGTGCCAAGCCCGCCCGAGGTCATCCAGCGATTGGGCTTGTCAAAGCCGAAATATTGCGCGGCCCACATTTGGTGCTGACCAACTTCAGTGGTGATGAAGGTCTCACGCCCCAATTCGCGGGTGATCTCATAAAGCCGCTTCACCGCATGCTGCGGCTTGATGATTTTGCCTTCCTGGCGATAGCGCAAGCAATCCTTGCCGCGCCAGCCATCAATCTGGCGCCACCAGGCGGCAATGGCGCCTTTGTCCTGCGGCGCCTCATCCGCCTTCCAGGCTTCGATCATGGCGGCAAGCACGGCGCCCGCATCACCCACAATCGGCACATCCACCGCAACATTCTTGTTGATCGAAGACGGATCAATATCCGCATGGATCTTCTTGGAGGTCGGTGAGAAGGCATTGAGCCGCCCCGTCACGCGGTCATCGAAACGCGCGCCGATATTGAACATGACATCGCAGCCATGCATCGCCAGATTGGCTTCATAAGTGCCGTGCATGCCAAGCATGCCAAGGAATTGCGGGTCTTCCGCCGGATAGGTGCCAAGCCCCATCAACGTATTGGTGCAGGGCATCCCTGTCATGCGCACGAATTCGCGCAGCAGGCGCGATGCTTCCGGCCCGGCATTGATCACGCCGCCGCCGGCATAGACAATCGGGCGATGCGCGCGCTTCAAAAGGCGCACCGCATCGCGGATGGCCTTGGCATCAGGTTCCGTGCGCGGGCGATAGGAACGATGGCTTTGCGTGGTCGCTTCCCGATACGGCGCCTTGTTGATCAGGATATCCTTCGGCAGATCAATCACCACCGGGCCGGGGCGGCCTGATTTCGCGACATAAAAAGCTTCGTGCATCACGCGCGCCAGGTCTTCGGATTTCTTGACCAGATAATTATGCTTGGTCGCGGGGCGGGTGATGCCGGTGGTATCGGCTTCCTGGAAGGCATCATTGCCGATCAAATGCGTCGGCACCTGGCCGGTCAGGCAAATCACCGGCACGGAATCCATCAACGCATCCAAAAGCCCCGTCACCGCATTGGTGGCACCAGGGCCGGAAGTGACCAGCACCACACCAACCTTGCCTGTGGAACGCGCATAGCCTTCCGCCGCATGCACCGCCGCCTGTTCGTGGCGCACCAGGATGTGGCGAATGGCGTTCTGCTGGAAAATCGCGTCGTAGATCGGCAGCACCGCGCCGCCGGGATAGCCGAAAATCACCTCAACGCCGTTATCCTTCAGCGCGCGCAATACGACCTCGGCACCCGACATGGTCAGGGCATCAGAGGCGGGCGGGGCTTGGGTCGCGGCAGACATGGGTGACTTCCTTCATGAAAAGCGTCCGGCCCCAAAGGTTCAGGGCCGGAGAGGGGGGCCTGTTAGACCCTCGAATCGGGGGCGTCAACGGATAAAATCAAGAAATGCGAAAAATTTGGCCGATTCACTTTCCGAAAATTGCGCCAAACATTCAAATCGCGCATTTATGATATAGGTGCGCTCGGGCGGGGCCAGTTCATGGTGGCGGAACCAGGTGGCTTGCCGCTTGGTATATTGTCCGGACGCCAGGATGGCGCGGGCCGAGGCTTCTTCGGGCGTCAGCCGCCCGGCGAGCATGGCCGCGATTTCCGGCACGCCAAGGGCGCGCATGGCGGGCAAGGCAGGGTCAAGGGCCTGGGCGAGCAGGGCGCGTGCTTCGTCAATTGCACCGGCCTGGATCATGGCCGCCCAACGCTGGGCTATGGCGGCGCGCAGTTCCGCCCTTGGCGGATCGAGCAAAATCGCCGCAAAACGCCAAGGCGCCGGCGCGGCGCTGGCTTCCGCCTGCCAGGCCGCGATGCCTCGGCCGGTGCCGCGCCAGACCTCCCAGGCGCGGGCGATGCGCTGGCTGTCAGTGGGGCGGAGCCGCGCGGCGGAGGCAGGGTCCTCGGCTGCGAGGCGCGCATGCAGGGCAGCCGGGCCTTCTTCGGCCAAAAGCCGGCGCGCTTCTTCGCGGGCTGTCGCGGGGATGGGCGGGATGGCGGCAAGCCCTTGGGTCAGCGCCGCGCAATACATGCCCGTGCCGCCGCAGATGATGGGCAGCCGACCTGCCGCATGGGTTTCTTTCATGGCCTTGAGAGCCGCATCGCGCCACCAGGCCACCGATGCGGCCTCGGCCGCTGGACGCACGCCGTAAAGCACATGCGGCGCGCGGGCTTCGTCCGCTGGGCTTGGGCGGGCGGTGATGATGCGGAGTTCCCGATAAAGCTGCATGCTATCGGCATTGATGATGGTGCCGCCGAGGCGTTCGGCGATGGCAAGTGCTAACGCGGATTTGCCCGAAGCGGTGGGGCCAACCACGAATAATGCGGGAGGTTGATCCTTGTTCATGGCGCGGGCATAGCCCGCTGATGGACAAGATTCTGACCCTGATCGCCCCGCGCGGCGCGCTTTCCCCGGATCATTTGGCCAAGGCCGGCGCGGCGTTGCGCGCGGCGGGCGGGGAGGCGGGCATGGTGCAGCCCCTCGCCGAAGCTGAGGCTGCCGATATCCCCTTCGCTGGCCTTCCGCTGGATGTCGTGGACCGCGCGGCGCGCGCGGCTTTGGCCGGCAGCCCCGTGGATGCCATCGCCCAAGATGTGGCAGGGCGGCGCAAGCGCCTTCTGATTGCCGATATGGACAGCACCATGGTCACCAGTGAGACCTTGGACGAATTGGCCGGCGAGGCAGGGCTCAAGGAAGAAATCTCCGCCATCACGCGGCGCGCCATGAATGGCGAATTGGATTTCGAAGGGGCGCTGCGGGAGCGTGTGGGCATGCTGAAGGGCCTGGCGCTGGAGGCGCTTGAGCGTACCTGGGCCACCACCGCGCTGATGCCAGGCGCCGAGGAATTGGTCGCGACCATGCGTGCCCATGGTGCGCGTTGCGCCCTGGTATCGGGTGGCTTCACCTTTTTCACGGGCCGTGTCGCAGAACGGCTCGGCTTTCATGAACATTACTCCAATACCCTGCTGCATGACGCAGGCCGGCTGACGGGCCATGTGGGCGAGCCCATTCTGGGCCGCAATGCCAAGCTGGTTACGCTGAAGCGCCTGGCAGCGGAAGAAGGGATTGATTTGGCGGCGACCCTGGCCGTGGGCGATGGCGCGAATGATCTGGACATGCTGGGCGCCGCCGGGCTTGGCATTGCCTTCAAGGCCAAGCCCGTGGTGGCGGCGGCCGCGCGGGCGCGGGTGGATCACGCGGATTTGCGGGCGCTTTTGTTTGCGCAGGGGTATCGGGTGGAAGAGTTTCGGCAAGGGGTTTGAGGCTGCGGGGCTGGCACGGAAAAGCTTTGACATCGGTGCTACCTGGTATTACCAAGGGGCCATGACAGTGAAGTCTTCCATCTCGCTCGCCGACGAACAGCACGCCTTCGCCAAGACGCTGGTTGATGCCGGGCGGTTCCCGAGCATGAGTGCCGTTTTGCAGCAAGGGGTCGAATTACTTCGTCAGCAGTTGGAAACTGAATCGATGGAGCGCGCGGCGCTTGCGGAAGTGCTGCAGCAACGGCGTGCCGGCAAATTCGTCTCGGCTAGTGTGATGGATGAGCGCATCGCGGCGATGCTGGCCCGCAAGCGCCAGGCCCATGCCGCACAGGATTGAATTCGCCGAAGCCTCTGAGCGTGATCTTGAACTGATTTTCGATCATCTGTTCGAAAGCTATCTTGGCTTCGGCGAAAGCACTGTCCATGCCTTGGATCATGCGGCAGAGCGCATCATGCATATTCGCGCTGCCGCTGAAGGCCTAACGCTATTTCCCGAACGTGGCACGGCGCGTAGCGATATCCTGCCCGGTCTTCGCTTTATTGTGATGGATCGCGCGATCTATTGGTATGATGTTGATGATCAAGCGCGGACGGTCCGGGTGCTCGGGATTTTTTTCGGCGGGCAGGATCATATTCGCCGCATGCTGATCAGGCTTTTGGGGCCAGACCCTTCCGGCATCACGTAAAGATTGACCAAAACATCCGCGCACTCGTGATCGCCAGAAACACCGCAAAGGCGCGCTTCAGCACCAAGGGCGGGATGCTATGCGCGAGCTTCACGCCCCAAGGTGTCGCGATGATCGAAGTGGGTGCGATCAGCGCAAAGCCGATCAGGCTGACATAGCCGAGTGAGAAGGGGGGTACGCGCGGATCGCTCCACCCGCCCCAGATCAGGCCAATCGTCGCCGGAATGGCAATGATCACGCCAAAGGCTGATGCGGTCGCGACCGCGGCGCGGATGGGGTAGCCCAGCAAGGACAGCAAAGGCACACCCAATGTCCCCCCGCCAATCCCCATCATGGCGCTGACGGAACCAATGCCGAGCCCGAGTGCCGCGCGCGGCGCGCCATCTGGCACGCAATCGGTCAATTTGAAGTCAAGCCCGGTGAAGCCCATGTTGAAGGCGACCAGCAGGGCGACCAGCGCGAAAATCGCTATCTGCCCTTCGCCCCGCACATAAACCGCGAGCAGCGTGCCAACCACCACGCCGGCCAACATGCTCGGCCAGATGGACCGCACCAACGCCATATCCATCGCCCCCGTCGCGCGATGCTTGCGCGCCGATTGGAGTGAGGTTGGGATAATGGTGGCGAGTGAGGTCGCAACCGCCACCTTCATCTGCACCGCCTCAGGAATGCCAAATAGCGGGAAAACATTGAAGAGCAGCGGCACAATCACAATGCCGCCACCAACGCCAAGCAGGCCGGCCAGCGTGCCGGAAACCAGGCCCGTCGCCGCCATGGCCAAGGCAAGGGCGCCGAGCCAGAGCGGGTCGTTCAAGTAATTCATTTTTTGTCCTGCCTGAGTATTTTCAAGCCAAGTGGAATCACTTGGCGACTCGGAAAATACGATCGAACATAGCTTTAGTGTGGTTCCCGTGAATGAAGGTGAACGGGAATCACACTAACGCTGTGCCGTCCTCAAGCGGCGTGGCATAAAGGGGCGAGGCTTGCGCGTCACCCCATGGGGACGTGGTTAGGGGATGTTTGCTATGGCTGATGCTCGAATCCTGGGCGTTTTGGGCGGCATGGGGCCGCTGGCGAGTGCATGTTTCATGCAGCGCCTCACGCTGCTCACACCAGCAGAGCGTGATCAGGACCATATCCCGACCATCCTGTGGTCTGACCCGCGCGTGCCGGACCGCACCGCGGCGCGTGTTGCGGGCGGGGAAGACCCTTTGCCGGCGCTGATCCGCGGCATTCGCGGGCTGGAAGCCGCGGGCTGCGGCGCCATCGCCACTCCCTGCAATACCGCCCATGGCTGGTATGAAGGCATGCGCGCCGCGACCAGCCTCCCCATTCTGCATATTGTGGATGCTGCGGGCGCTGAGTTGCAGCGGCTTGGCGTGGCCAGCGGGCGCATTGGCGTGATGGGCACGGCGGGCACGCTGGCGATGCGACTGTATCAGCAAAGGCTGGATGGGCTAGGCTATGAATGCCTGACGCCGAGCGAGGCCGAGATGCAAAGCCGCGTCACGCCGGCGATCACTGCGGTGAAGGCGAACAAGCTTGTGGAATCCTATGAACCCTTGGCGGAAGTGGCGCGCAGCCTGATGGCGCGTGGTGCCAAGGCAGTGGTGCTGGGCTGTACGGAAATTCCGCTGGGGATTGCCGCTGGCCCGGCGCTGCCTTTTCCGGTGGCTGATACGATTGATGCGTTGGCGCGGGCGGCGATTGCTTGGGCGAAAGGGTAAGGGCTTAAACGCCCGCCAGCATGGCTTCCACCATCGGGCGATAAGGCGTGGTGCCATCGCGTGCGCGGAGCGCCCCGGCGGCTGAGGCGAAGCGCAAAGCCGCTTCAATCCCCACGCCCTCCGCCATCGCCAAGGCATAGGCGCCGTGGAACACATCGCCCGCGCCGGTCGTATTGGTGGCCTCCACCGGGAAGGCCGGGATTTCCTGCGGTGCCGCCATGCCAGGTGTCAGCCAAAGCGTGCCTTTCTCCCCGCGCGTCACGGCGGCGAGCTTCACGGGGCCTGAGGCCAAGGCACGGCGCAGCCCTTCTTCTGGCGCGCAACCAGGCGCGAAATTCTGCAAGCCAGTGACCGAGAAAATCGCGTGATCCACGCGCGGCACCAAATCCACCAGAATGCGCGTTTCGCTTTTCTCGCCGTCCAGGACTACGGGCACGCCAAGCTGCCGCGCCTCGGCCGCTGCTGCGGCGACACCTTCGGGCCAGCGCGGATCGCAACAAAGCGCGCCGGCGCCAGCAAGGGTTTCCAAGGGTAGCCAGGCCGGGTCTATCCCAAGATCAGCGCCGCGAAAGCCGATAATGGTGCGTTCCCCATGGCGGTCCACCAGTACGGCGGAAACCGGGCTCCGCCCGCCCGCCATGCGCCGGAGGCCCGCGGTATTGACGCCATCCGCTTCCAGGGCGGTGGCCAGCAAAGGCGCGTTCAGATCATCGCCAACCCGGCCCCAGAAATCCGCCCGGCCACCCAAGCGCGTCACCGCAATCGCCGCATTGGCCGCCATGCCGCCGGCATTCAGCGCATAGGATCGGGCGGCGATTTTCGCGGGCGGTTGGGGTATATCCTCCACCCGAAACACATGATCGGCGACGACATTGCCAAGGCAGACAACACGCGGCGGAGGAGGGGGTGCGGCCATGATGGGGGGAAGCCTGTCACGGCAGGACCGTCTTGGCCAAGTGCCTTCTGAAATCGCGTCCCGCATCCTGCTGCTGCGCGATGATGCGCTGGTGCTGAACAAGCCGGCGGGGATTGCGACACATCGCGGGCCGCGCGGCGGTGCCTCGGTGGAAGATTGGTTGCCCGCTTTGCAAATGGGCAGGCGCCATCTGCCGCAGCCGGCGCATCGGCTGGATCAGGATACGGCGGGCTGCCTGGTGCTGGGACGAACAAAACCGGCCTTGGCGGCACTCGGCGCCATTTTCGCCAAGGGCTTG
>CAMCEP010000139.1 GCA_945873675.1 Asaia bogorensis | reverse complement strand
GCCATCACGGGTTGGCTTTGGCGTGTATCAAAGCCCACTTCCTCCACGCTATCGCCCAGCATGATGCTGCCCTCACCGGTTTGGCGAATGGTTGTTGTGGGCATGGGAAGGGCAGCGCGCGTGCGTTCCGTCACCAGCACCTGGCCGCGCTGCGGGCGCACCGGCGCCTTAAGCCCGAAATGAGGGGCAAGCGTTGCATTACCAAGGCCAGCGGCCAGTACCGCACGTTCGGCCTGGATGGTGCCGAGGTTGGTTTCCAGCAGGAAATTGCGCGGCGCCGTTGCGATGCCGGTGATTTTCACATTGGGCAGATAAACCCCACCGAGTGCCGTAAACCCGTGATGCAGGCTGCGGAGCAGCGCGAGCGGACTGACATGCCCGTCATAAGGCGTGAAGGCAGCGCCAACCACGGCGGGGCCAAGCCCGGGCAGCATTTCGCGCGCTTCCCGCGCATCCAACATGCGATATTCAAAACCGTAATTACCCGCTTCGCGCTTCATCTGTTCCAAGCGGGCTTCGCGGTCAGCCATTTCACGATCAGAAAGGCATAGATGCAGCCCGCCCGGTTGTGACAAACCCAGCGATAAGCCGGTTTGCTTGGCCAGATCATCAGCCAATGCTGCCCAGCTTTCCGCCGATTGGCGCGTCCAGCGCTGATACCACGGCGCGCCGAGCCCCTTGGATTGCACCCAGACCAGGCCGAAATTGCCGCGGCTGGCGCGATAGGCAGCGTCACCTTCATCCAGCAGCGCAACGGACAGGCCTTCGCGCCTGAGGCCCCAGGCAATGGCGGACCCCACCAGCCCGCCACCAATCACCATTGCGTCGAAGCGTCGTGCTGTCATGACAACACCATTTTATGCCTTTCCGGTTAAGGAAAGGTGCGGGATCAGCGCCCGCCCCCCACCTGCATGCAAGAAGCGGTCACATAGGAAGCGGCATCAGATGCCAGGAACAGAATGCATTCCGCCACTTCTTCGGGCTTGCCAGGCCGGCCCATGGGCACCAGCGGCCCAAGCCGCGCGAGCCGATCCGGCGCGCCGCCACGCGCATGGATTTCGGTTTCAATCAAGCCAGGGTTCACCGCATTCACCCGCATGCCTTCCTGCGCGACTTCGCGCGCAAGGCCGATGGTGAGCGTATCCACGGCTGCCTTGCTGGCCGCGTAATGCACATATTCGCCCGCACTGCCGAGTTCTGACGCGCGGGAGGAAACATTCACAATCGCCCCCCCTTTGCCGCCCTGCTTGGTGGACATGCGCTTGACCGCTTCCCGGCAGAACATGGCAAGGCCGGTGACATTGGCGCCCATGGTATTGGCCCAGCCGGCATGGGTGATCGTCTCCAACCGCCCGCGCGGGCCTGTGCCGCCGGCATTATTCACCAGCACATCAATGCGCCCGAAATGCTTCATGACCGCTTCAAAGGCGCCAATCGCATGCGCTTCATCCTCGACCGAGCCTTGCAGCAAAAGCACCTTGGCGCCTGCGGCTTCGCAATCGCGCTGCACCACTTCGGCGCTGGCGCTATCCTTCTGATAGGTCAGGCATAGGTCATAGCCGCGGGCGGCGGCCATGCGCGCGGTAGCCGCGCCAATGCCGCGCCCGGCGCCGGTGATCATCATGACTTTGCGTGACATGGGCTCTCCTCCGCTTTGTTTTCGCGGGCTTTATGCCACGGGAAGGCGGGCTTGCCGATACCCGCGCGGTGGGTGAGCATCGGGAAACAGGAGGCCGCCATGACGCCGTATTCGCCCGCCAGCTTCAAGCCGCTGACCTTCCATGATGCCGTGCCGCGCTTTCCAGCGCTGCAACACGCATCAGCGCCGGCGCAAGACAGGAAAGGCTGAACCATGACACGCAATCTGGAGGGCAAGATCGCGCTCGTGACTGGCGGCGCCTCTGGCATAGGGCGCGCTACCGCCCTGGCTTTTGCGCGCGAGGGAGCGCGGGTGGCGGTGGCGGATATCCTGGAGGAGGCGGCGCAAAGCACTGTCACCGAGATCGAGGCGATGGGTGGCCAAGCGCTCGCCATCGCCTGTGATGTCACGGATGATGACGCGGTAAAAGCCATGATCGCCCGGGCGGTGGATGCCTATGGTAGCCTTGACTGCGCCTTTAACAATGCCGGCATCGCCCCGTATCAGGTAAATGCCGGGGGGCAGAAAATCGCGGATGTCGCGCCCGAAGCATGGCGCCGCTTGATTGATGTGAACCTGACTGGCGTTTGGCTATGCCTGAGGCATGAAGTGGCACAAATGCGTGCGCAGGGTTCGGGCGGCGTCATCATCAATACCGCCTCGATCCTGGGGTTGGTCGGATCGGCTACCTCCTCTGCCTATGTAGCAGCAAAGCATGGTGTGGTGGGTCTCACGAAGACGGCGGCGGCTGACCATGCCGAAGATAACATCCGCGTTAATGCGGTTTGTCCGGGCTATATCGAGACACCAATGACCGAGGAGACGATGCGCCGGCGCGGTGGGCGCATTCTGGCGCGCGTGCCAATGGCGCGCATGGGCAAGGCAGGGGAGATCGCCGAAGCGGTGGTATGGCTTTGTAGCCCGAAAGCAAGCTTTGTGACGGGTGTCTCCTGGGCGGTGGATGGCGGCTATACGGCGATTTGACGCACTTCCTGAAGCGGGCATGATTGCGCGCTGGATTGCCGCGACCATCCCGCCCATTTTTGTTTGAGGAACGCCAAATGTCCGAAATCGAGATCACCGATGATGCGGGGCTGCGCATCATTCGCCTGAACCGCCCGGAAAAGAAAAACGCGCTGACGCGGGCGATGTATGGCGCGATGGCAGTGGCGTTGCGGGACGCCGCGACCGAACCTGCAATCCGCGCCGTGATGATCACGGGCGGCGATGCCTGTTTTACCTCCGGTAATGATGTCGCGGATTTCAGGGCGCGCGGGGAACAGCAGGCCGAAGTCCCCTCCCCCGCGCGGGAAATGTTGGCGGCGCTGGCGGAATGCCCGAAGCCTGTGGTGGCGGCAGTGGCGGGTTATGCGATTGGCATTGGCACGACGCTGCTGCTGCATTGTGACCTAGTCTATGCCGGGGACAATGCCATCTTCCGCATGCCCTTTGTGGATCTGGGGTTGTGTCCGGAAGGTGGGTCTTCCCTGCTGGTGCCAATGCGTGGTGGCCAATTGCTCGCCAATGAATTGCTGATGCTGGGCGAAGCCTTTGCGCCGGAAGTGGCGTTGCGCGCTGGCATCATCAATGCCGTGGTGCCCGCAGCCGAATTGCTGGCGCATGCGGAAGGAAAGACGCGCGCTTTGGCGGCCAAGCCCCCCGCCGCCATGGCGCAAACCAAGGCGCTGCTGCGGCGTTCTGATGTAGCGCGCATTGCCGAACATATGCAGGTTGAATTCGCAGCCTTCGGCGCCTTGTTGCGCGGGCCGGAAGCGGCGGAAGCCGTCGCGGCGTTTCAGGAAAAGCGCAAGCCGGATTTTTCGCGCTTCTTCGCTGGCGGAAGGGGCTGAAGCGATGCTGCACCAATGGCCGGCCCAGGCGCGAGTTTATCATGATGTATCAGTGGCTGAAGCATTGCCGGCTGAGGTTGCTGGCGCAGAACGCATTGCACTGGTCACCACAAGATCACTCGCGGGTAGCCGCATCGCGGCAACAGTGCGCGAAGCCTTGGGCGCGCGGCTGGTGGCGGAAACCGCTGCCATGCGCGCCCATAGCCCGGTTGAAGATGTGTTGGCATTGGCTGTGCTGCTGCGCGAAAGCCGCGCTGAATTGGTTGTGGCACTTGGTGGCGGTTCGGTGATTGATGGCGCGAAGGTCGCTTCCCTTGCGGTTTGGCGCGGCATTACGGATCGCGCGTCACTGATTGAAGCGGCGGTGTCTCGTGGCGCATCGCCAGGTGCCTGGGATGGCGCAGCGCCCTCGCCGCGTTTGGTTGCGGTGCCAACCACGCTTTCAGCCGCCGAATTTGCGCCCCATGCCGGCTATACGGATTTGGCCGAGGGGCGGAAGTATCGCGCGCTTGACCCCTGGATGGTGCCGCGCGCTGTTCTGCTTGACCCGGCTGCGACATTGGAAACGCCGGCGGAGCTTTTTCTCTCATCAGGCATTCGCGCCTTGGATCACGCGGCGGAGCGCTGGTGCGCCCTGGAACCCGCGCCCTTTTCTGATGCGGTATCGCGCCAAGCCATGTTGATGCTGGCTGATGGCCTGCCGCGCGTGGCTGAGGCAGCGGGGGATTTACGCGCACGGGCACTATGTCAGCAAGCGGCTTGGCTTTCTGTGCAGGGCGGCTGGGCGGGTGTTGCGGTCGGTGCCAGCCATGGGCTTGGCTATATTCTGGGCGCGGCGCGCGGCGTGCCGCATGGCATCACTTCTTGCCTGATGCTGCATGCGGTGATGCGCTGGAATGCGCCGGTGAATGCGGCGCGGCAAGCAGATATCGCAGCGATTTTTGGCGGCGCAGAAGCAGGCCCGGCGATTGAGGATTTTGTCGCGGGGCTCGGCCTGCCCACGCGTTTGCATCAGCAAGGGATCACGGAAGCGGAAATCGCGGGCCTTGCCGCGCGCTGGACCGGCGATGCGCCCATCGCGACCAATCCGCGCCCTGTGCGCGGGGCGGCGGATTTGGAGGAAATCCTGAGTTTAGCTCTCTAAAGATTTCTCCGTTCCGCCCGTAGCGTCGGCAGGCCAATGCCGGTCGCATCAAACCCACCATCCACGGCAATTACCTGGCCGGTCAGGTAGCTCGCGCGGTCGCTGCATAGGAAGAACACAGCCTCCGCCAATTCCGCTTCCAAACCATAGCGATTGAGCGGCAAATGATCATGGTAATCCGCGCGAATTTCAGGCGTATGCACGGCCTTCGCCATGGCGGTATCAACCGGGCCGGGGGCGACCGCATTCACGCGTATGCCAAGGCTTGCGAATTCCACCGCCTGCTGTTTCGTCAGATGCGCAAGCCCGGCCTTGCTGGTGCCATAAGCAACCCGCAGCGTTGAAGCGCGAAGCCCAGAGATGGAGGTGATATTCACCATCGCCCCGCCGCCAGCCTCTGCCATGATCGGTGCCGCTGCTTGTGCCGCCAGGAAGGGCCCGGTCAGGTTCACCGCCAGCACGCGCGCCCAATCTTCCGGCGTGGTTTCCAGAATGGGTTTGAAAATGGCGATGCCGGCATTATTCACCAGCGCATCCAAGCGCCCGAAATGCGCCGCGGCCTGGCGCACGGCGGCAGCGATGGCTGATGGGTCTGAAACATCGCAGATGATCTCAAGGGTTTTTGCAGGCTCCGCCAGCGCCGCCATGGTTTCGCGCAGTTGTGCCGCATTGATATCGAGCAGCGCGACATTCCAACCCTCGGCCAAAAAGCGGCGGGCGACAGCAAGGCCGATGCCGCGTGCGGCACCGGTAACCAGGGCGGTCTTCATGCGGGTATTCCTTCCATCAACGCGGCATGGTGCCAGCGCGGCCGGCGGTTGACCCGCCATCAATCACCAATTCACTGCCTGTCATGTGACGCGATGCGTCGGAAGCAAGGAACACCACGCCCGCAGCTATATCGGCCGCCGTGCCGGCTTCACCCAATGGCACAATATTCGCTGCCAATTGGTGCGGATCAATCGGCGCATTGCGCCCGCCCGGGCTGCCTTGTGGCATTTTCTGCCAGATATCGGTTTCAATCACGCCGGGATGGACAGAATTGCAGCGAATACCATCCCGCGCGCCGGCGCATTCAAGCGCGACAGATTTTGACAATAGCCTCACCGCACCCTTGCTCGCCGAATAGCCAGCAAGCCCGGCGGAGCCGCGAATGCCGGCGATGGACGACATCATGATGATGGAACCACCGCCCGCGCGGCGCATGGCCGGAATGGCGTATTTCACGGACAAAAACACACCATCAATATTCACGGCATTCTGCCGCCGCCATTCGGCAAGCGTCATATCCAGCAAGGGTTTCATGATGGCGATACCGGCGTTGGAAACCAGCACATCAAGACGCCCGAATTGCGCTTCAGTGGCGGCGATCACCTCAGCCCAGCGCGCCTCATCCACCACATCCTGGTGAAGATACAGCGCCTGATGCCCGGCGTCGCGGAGCTTCGCAGCCAGCGCCTCACCACGCGCATCATCCAGGTCGGTCAGCACCACGCGCGCCCCTTCGGCGGCGAGAGCCTCCGCACAAGCGGCGCCAATACCCGCCGCGGCGCCAGTGATCAGCGCGACCTTACCTTGAACCTGTCCCATCGCCTTCTTCCCCCTCAAGCAAAACGTTCCGCCGCAAAGGGCGCGAAATCGAAATTGGGCTTTTCGCCCGCAACCAAAGCGCCCATCAGCGCACCGGTCGGCGCTGAACCCGTCAGGCCCAAATGCCCATGACCAAAAGCGCAATAAAGCCCCTGCCAGGCGCTGACCGGCCCCATGACCGGCACGCTATCGGGCAGGCAAGGCCGATGACCCATCCAGATCTTGCCGCCTTCCGTGCGCGCCTTGGGGAAAACCTTTTTCAGATCATCCAGCAACAGCATGGCGCGCGATTCCGTGGGTGGCGCATCAAGCCCTGCAATCTCCACCGAACCTGCCACACGCAAGCCTTCTTCCATCGGGCTGATAAAAACCTTGCGATCAGCGGGTGAGAGTACGCGCCCGACGCGCACGCCGGCATCCGGCAGCATCACGTGATAACCGCGCTGGGTTTCCAAAGGCACCTTCAGCCCAAGCGGTGCCAGCAAACGCGCGGACCAGGAACCGGCGGCGAGCACAATCTGATCAGCAGCGATATCTTCCCCCGCGCAGCGTACGCCAACCACGCGCTTGCCCTCAGTCAGAATCGCCTGCACTTCGGCGACGCGAATCTCACCCCCCATGCGGCGCACGCCATTGGCCACCACGGCAGCCAACCGCGCTGGATTCACGCAGGAACCGTGATCAGGCAGATAAAGGCCAATCTGGTAATCCTCGGACACTTCAGGTTCCAATTCCCGCAAGGCTGGCCCGACCAGCTTTTGCACCTTCAGCCCATGCTTCTGCCGCAGCGTTAGGGAGGCATTGTCCTTCGCGAGCTGTTCCTCATTCCGATACAGATACATCTGACCTTCTTCGCGGATCAGGTCACT
>CAMCEP010000138.1 GCA_945873675.1 Asaia bogorensis | reverse complement strand
CGGCGAAGGAGCCTGCATGATCACCCTCTCCCGCGCCATGGTTCTGGCGGCCGGCCTTGGCACGCGCATGCGCCCCTTATCGGAAGCCATGCCCAAACCCCTGCTGCCCTTGGCTGGGCGTAGCCTGCTTGATCACGCGCTGGATCGGCTGACGGATGCAGGCGTGTCTGATGCAGTGGTGAACGCGCATTGGTTGGCCGATCAGGTCGCAGCTGGCGTGAATGCGCGCAGCGCGCCGCGCATCACGCTGCAACGGGAAGAAACCCTGCTTGAGACCGGCGGCGGTGTGGCGCGCGCCCTGCCCGCTTTGGGAGACGCACCCTTCGCGGTGGTGAATGGCGATGCGTTTTGGCTGGATGGCCCGCACTCCGCGCTCAAACGCCTGGCCGCCGCCTTCGATCCTGAACGCATGGATGGGCTTTTATTGCTGATCCGCACAGCGCAAATCGCGGGCGAAGTGGGGCGCGGCGATTTCATGCTCGATCCCATGGGCGCCATTCGCCGGCCGGAAGAAGGCGAGGTTTCGCCCTATCTTTTTGGCGGCGTGCAAATCCTCTCGCCTGCGTTGTTTGAAGGCGCACCAAGCGGCGCCTTCAGCCTGAACCTGCTCTATAATCGCGCGATTGAAGCCGGGCGGCTTTATGGCTTGGTGCATGATGGCGTGTGGTTTCATCTCTCCACCCCCGCTGATCTGGAACATGCCGAAGATGTTTTGCGCAGCGGCGTGATCCGCGCGCTGTTCTGAAGCAGGCGTTCTTGCGCGTTTTCTTGATCCCCGCGCATCAGCGCTTCCTGCCCGCGCTGGCCGAGGGGCTGCTTGCGCAAACCACGCGTGATGATCCTGCCGCACTCGCGACCTATACGCTGCTGCTGCCAACGCGCCGCGCCGCGCGTGCCTTGCGCGAAGCCTTCCTGACCGCCGCCGGTGGCCGTGCGCTATTGCTGCCGCGCATGCGCGCCCTTCCCGGCCTTTCGGTGGAAGAAGCCGATGAATTGGCGCTGCCCGCTTTGCTTGACCTGCCGCCGGCAGTGGCACCGCTGACGCGCCAAGCGGTGCTGTCGCGCATTGTGCTTGGCATTCCGCGCCGCTTCGGCGGGCCGCTTGGTGCTGAACAGGCGTGGCTATTGGCCGGGGAACTTGCAACGCTTTTTGATGAAATTGCCTTTGAAGAAGCCGATCTTGAGCTGATTGAAACCGCTGATCCTGCGGATTTTGCGGCAAGCTGGCTCGCGCGCTTGGATGGGCTGGTGCCGGATAAATTGGCGGTGCATTGGCAAATCACCACGAAGCTATTGCAGGCGGTGGTGCGCGATTGGAATGGCTGGCTGCAAAATCAGCGCCTGATGGATTTGGGCCTGGCGCGTGTGCGCGCGCTGATTGCGCAGCGCCGCGCCCTGGAAGCCGCACCGCCGCGCGAAAGGCTGATCGCCGCCGGCATTGGCGCGGGCGGCACGATTCCCGCTGCGACTGCTTTACTCAGCTGCATCGCAAGCCTGCCCAATGGCGCGCTGGTGCTGCAAGGCATGGCGGAGCCCATCACGCCAAGCCTGGCTGACGCCATTCGCAGCGCACCGAGCCATCCCTTTGCCGGGCAGTTGAAACTTCTGTCCGATCTTGGCGTGGAGCCTAATGCGCTGCGCCCTTGGGGTAGCGCTGATCATCACGCAGCGCCGGCGGATCGCGCGGTGATGCTGGCACGCAGCCTCCGCCCCGCTGAGGGGTTGGGTGTTTGGACGGAACGCGATGCGCCGCGCTGGCAGGCGGCACTTGCTGGCATCACCAGGCTAAAAGCCGCCGATGCGCAGCAGGAAGCCGCTGCCATTGCGCTTTTGCTGCGTGAGGCGATGGAGGTTCCCGGCAAGCGCGCCGCACTGATCACGCCGGATCGCGATTTGGCGCGGCGTGTGGCGGCAGAACTCGCGCGCCATGGCATCACGGCCGATGACAGCGCCGGCGCGCCCTTGGCCGATGCGCCGGCAGCGGCATTTCTGCGCCTGATCGCACGCATGGTGGCGGATGGTTTTGCGCCCGCCGCCTTGCTTGCGGTGTTGAAGCATCCGCTTTGCAGTGCTGGCATGGAACGTGGCGCCTGGCTTGAAGTGGTGCGTGGCTTGGAAAGGAAGTGCCTGCGCGGGCCGCGCCCAGCAGCCGGGCTTGCAGCGCTGCGCGCGGCCTTACCTGCAGGCGATATTGCCTTGCTTGGATTGGTGGATGCCTTGCAATCCGCCCTTGGTGATTTCGCTGCATTGCCGCCAAGCCCTGCGCGCCCGCCCGCTGATTTATTGACGCTGCATCTGGCGGCGGCGGAAGCACTGGCCAGCACGCCTGATCTGCCGGGCGGACTCAGACTTTACGCCGGTGAGGAAGGAGAGGCTTTGGCGCGGCATTTGGCAGCGCTTGTTGAGGCGTTGGTTGAAATACCGCCAATCAAGCCCGCTGATTGGCCGGCGGCTTTCGATGCCATGTTGGCGGGGCCAATCGCGCCACCTTTTCGCGCGCGGCGCGATGCGGCGGCCCATCCGCGCATTGCGATCCTTGGGCTTCTGGAAGCGCGCTTGCAGCATTTTGATCGCGTGATCCTGGGGGCGCTGGAAGAAAATATCTGGCCGCAAGCAACCGAACCCGGCCCATGGATGAGCCGGCCGATGCGCGCGCGCTTCGGCCTGCCCGCGCCGGAAGCGCGCATTGGTCGCGTGGCGGCGGATTTCTTCCATGCCGCAGCGCATGCGGGCGAATTGGTCCTGTCCACCGCGAAGAAGAGGAGCGGCGCGCCAAGCGTGCCGACACGTTGGCTGACGCGGCTGGAAACTTTCCTTAAAGGCCAAGGCGAAATCACATTGGCGGTCAGTGACGCCGCACGCTGGGCGGCTGCTTTGGATGAACCGGAAGGGGATGCGAAGCCCTGGGGCCGCCCGGCGCCGCGCCCGCCAATTGATGTGCGCCCGCGCCGCTTGAGTGTTTCGGACGCGACGCAATTGATAGCCGATCCTTACGCCTTTTACGCGGCGCGCATTCTGCGCCTGCGCGCGCTTGATGATCTGGATGCGGATATCGGCGCGCGGGAATATGGCACGCTGGTGCATCACGCCATGCGGTTTTTCCTGACGGGGCTTGGTACGGGCTGGCCAGGTGCCGAGGCAGCGCGCATTTTGTGGGATCAAGCCTGTGCGGAGGCGTTGAAGAAGGAATCGGTGCATCCCGGCGTGCTTGCCTTTTGGGGGCCGCGCATGACGCGCATGGGTGATTTCGTGATTGCCGAGGAAGAAAAGCTGCGCGCACAAAACGGGCTGCTGCGCTGCCTGACGGAACATAAGGGCAGCCTGATGCTGAACCTTGCCGATGGCGATGTGGAGATTATCGCCACAGCTGATCGCTTGGACGAATTGGCAGGCGGTGGCTGGCGCATCCTGGACTACAAGACTGGCCAGGTGCCGGGCGCATCCCAGGTTATCGGAGGCGCCGCGCCGCAATTGGCGCTGGAGGCAATGATTTTGGAAGCCGGCGGCTATCCAACCATCAGCGCGGATGCCAAGGCCTCTGCACTGATTTATTGGAAATTGAGTGGCGGCGAAACACCGGGCGAGGAAGAAAACATTGGCTCGGTCACCAAAGATGGCAGGGTTTGGGCTGATCTCGCACGCGTGCGTATTGCTGCGCTGGCGGAGCGCATGTTGTTGGGCGATGCGCCTTTTGAAAGCCGACCGCACCCCGCACGCGGCACGCCCGGCGATGATTATGATCATTTGGCGCGGGTTGATGAATGGGCATCTGGCGATGAGGATGCAGCGTGAGCGAGGCACGCCAACGCGCCGAAGAAGCGCAGACCTTCGCTGCCGATCCCGCGGCCTCGGCCTGGGTGGAGGCTTCGGCGGGTTCGGGCAAAACCAAGCTACTGACGGATAGGTTGCTGAGATTATTGCTGGCTGGTGTGCCGCCAGGGCGTATTCTGTGCCTGACTTTCACCAAGGCGGCAGCGGCGGAAATGGCAACGCGGTTGGCGCTTAGGCTTGGTGAATGGGCGATCGCGGATGATCCGAAGCTTGCGGAGATGTTGCAAAAGCTGACGGGCGCAATACCGGGGCGCGAGGGGTTGGCCGCAGCGCGGCGACTGTTTGTGGAGGTCTTGGAACAGCCAGGCGGCATGCGGATTTCAACCCTGCATGGTTTCGCGCAATCTCTGCTGCGCGGCTTTCCTTTGGAAGCGGGCTTGGCGCCGCAATTCGCGGTGATGCAGGAACAGGATGGCCGGGCCTTGCTCGCGCGCGAACGCGATGCGCTGCTGGCGGGCGGGGCCGCGCAGGATGCGCTCGCGGTTTTGGCGAAGTATCAGGCACCGACTCGCTTTGCCGAGGTGATCAACACCATGGCCGGTGCCAGCAGTAAAGTGTTGGAGGCCGTGCAAAATCGCCAAGGCATTGCAGGGCTGCGGGCGGCATTGGCGCGGAAGCTTGGCATTCCCCCGGGTGAGGAAGATGAGACCGCAATTGAAGCTGCGGTGATTGATGCACCGGAAGCCGAGAATCTTCGCGCGGCGACCAAGCTTCTTCTTGCCGGCGGCAAGCAGGATGTTGGCCATGGCCAGAAATTGGCAGCATGGTTCGCACTGCCCGATGCTCAGCGCATTGCAAAACATGCCGATTGGCGCTCCATTTTTATCACTGGGGACGATACGGTCCGCATCAAACTGGCAACCCAAAAGCTTGGCGCGCGGCAGGATGAAATCAATAACCTTATGCGGCACGAGGGCGAACGCCAATTGGTGCTGGATGGCAAACGCGCCGCCGCACGCGTGCTTGCCGCCAGCATGGCGCTTTTCGCCATTGGTGCGCCGGTGCTGCGCCGCTATCAGGCGGCGAAGGAAAATGCCGGCTTGCTCGATTATGATGATTTGATCGCGGGCGCGCGCAAATTGCTCGATAATCCTGGCAGCGCTTGGGTTTTGTTTAAGCTGGATGATGGGCTTGACCATATCCTGCTGGATGAGGCGCAGGATTCCAACCCGGACCAATGGGATATCGTGCACGCGCTTTCGGCGGAATTTTTTGCCGGTCTTGGTGCGCGGGATGAACAGCGCAGCATCTTCGCTGTTGGTGATCAGAAGCAATCCATCTATGCCTTCCAGGGCGCCGATGTAGAGCGATTCAAGGACGCAAAGGGCCATTACGAAGGCATTGTGAAAGCAGCCGGGCTGGAATTCCGCCCAGTGCCGCTGGATGTTTCCTTCCGCTCCACCGAACCCGTGCTCGCCTTGGTGGATGCGGTATTTGCGGATGCACCGGCGCGTGATGGTGTCGCGCCCGATGCAACCTTGCGCCATTACGCGGATCGCGCGGGCCATGCCGGTAGCGTGGAGCTTTGGCCGATCCTGCAAACTACAAAGGCCGACGCGCCGCCCGATTGGGCGCCCCCCGAACAGGCAGTGGCGGCGGAAGGCGCTGCACCGGCCCTGGCAGCGGCGCTGGCGCAACGCATCAAGCGCATGATCGAACATGAAACCCTTCCGGCGCGTGTCGAAAAGGGCAGGGAGGATGCTCAGCCCCATGGCCGGCGCATTCGCCCCGGCGATATCCTGGTGCTGCTGCGGGCACGCAAACGCGGTGGGTTTGCGCCCGCATTTGTGCGCGAATTGAAGAAGCTTTCCATTCCGGTTGGCGGCATTGACCGCATGGTCCTGGCGAATGAATTGGCAGTGCAGGATATGCTGGCACTCGCCGCTTGGCTTTTGCTGCCCGATGATGATTTGAACCTTGCGGCCTTGTTGAAATCCCCGCTGATCGGGCTTGATGAGGAAGCGCTGTTCAAACTCGCGCATGGACGCGACAAATCAACACTGCATGCCGCGCTGATGACGCATCGTGGCAGTGCCACGGCGCTTGGGCGTGTCGCGGATTGGTTGTCAGGGCAAGCAGCACAGCTTGATTTCATCACGCCGTATGGGCTGTTCGCCGATGTACTCGGCGCGCCAGGTCCGCTTGATCCCCGCGCGGGGCGCGCGCGCATGCTGGCGCGGCTTGGGCCGGATGCGGGCGATCCGCTTGATGAATTGCTCAATGCCGCGCTTGAACATGAAAAGCTGAACCCGCCATCCTTGCAGGGCTTTGTGCATTGGCTCCGGCAAGGGGGCGCCGAGATCAAGCGCGAAGCGGAAGCCGCGGGCGATGTGGTGCGCATCATGACCGTGCATGGCGCCAAGGGCCTGCAGGCGCCCATCGTCATTCTGCCCGACACCACGCGAAAGGCGCAGGACCGCACAACGCTCCGCTGGTTTGAAGATGGCGGCGAAGACCTGCCGGTTTGGGCGCCGCAGGTGAAAGGGTTTGAAGCGCCGGCACTGGCAACGCAACGCCAGGCCGATCAGGCGAAGGATGACCGGGAAGACCATCGGCTGCTTTATGTGGCGCTCACACGGGCAGAAGATCGGCTGATCATTTGCGGCTGGAATGGCGCGCAGAAGCTGCCCGCAGGCTGTTGGTATGATCTGGTGGCGCAAGGATTTGCGCGGCTCGCGGGGCATCAGGCATGCAGCTTTGATCCCGCCGCTTTTGACGCTACCGCCAATGGTTTCGGGGCGGAACCGAAATTACTAAGCCTGAGCACACCGCAAACCGCGCCGCCCCGCCTGGAAGACCCCTTCCTTGCAAGTGCCGCTGAGGCGCGCCCGCCCGCCTGGGCCTGGCAGAAGCTGGCCGAGGAAGCGCCGGCGGGCAGCCTTGCCCCTTCTTCCCTGCCCGGCGAACAGGAAACCCCCGCTGCCGCGCCGCGCCCGGCGCAAGACCCGCTCGGGCTGCGTTTCCGGCGCGGGCGCCTGGTGCATGCGCTATTGCAAAGCCTGCCAGAGCATCCCGAAGCAGGGTGGGAAGAACTCTCGCGCCGCTTCCTCACACGCCGCGCGCCGGGGCTTTCAACGGTAGAACAGGAAGCCACCTTGCAGGAGGTTTTGGACCTGCTGCGCCAGGGTTGGATGCGCGTAGCCCTTGGCGCCGGCAGCCTTGCCGAAGCGCCCTTGGCAGGCGAAGTGAATGGCCGGCTGATTGCGGGCCAGGTGGACCGGCTGAAGATAGAAGCGGATCGCGTACTTGTGCTGGATTACAAGACCAATCGCCCACCGCCGGAACAGGTGGCAGATGTGGCACCACTTTATCTGCG
>CAMCEP010000137.1 GCA_945873675.1 Asaia bogorensis | reverse complement strand
GCCACCAGCAAAGCGGCCATGGGCTCGGCCAGGCCATGGGCGTAGATTTCAGCCTCGGCGGTCAGCACTTTCGCCACTGATGGCAGCTTGGCGGCGGCTGCAGCGGCGGGGCCAGTGGCGCCGCCCGCGATCAGCACATGTACATCGCCAAGCTTGGCGGCAGCCGCCACCGTGCTGCGGGTTGGCTGGGACAGCGCGCCGTCCTGATGATCGGCAAGAACAAGCACCGCCATGGTCAAATCACCTTCGCTTCATTGCGCAGTTTATCAACAAGCTCCTGCACGGAACCCACCTTCTTGCCGGCCTGGCGCTTGGGCGGTTCTTCCACCTTCAGCACCGTCAGGCGCGGCGCGGGATCAACGCCAAGATCGGCGGGCTTCACGGTATCAATCGGCTTCTTGCGTGCCTTCATGATATTGGGCAGCGACGCATAGCGCGGTTCATTCAGCCGCAGATCGGTGGTGATGATCGCCGGCAGTTTCAGCGCCAGCTTTTCCAGGCCACCATCCACTTCGCGCGTGATGTTCAGCGTGCCATCGGCGATTTCAACCTTGGACGCGAAGGTGCCTTGCGGCCAGCCCATTAGCGCGGCCAGCATCTGGCCTGTCGCGTTCATATCATCATCAATCGCCTGCTTGCCCAGGATCACCAGATCCGGCGCTTCCTTGGCGATGATCGCCTTCAGAATCTTGGCGACCGCGAGCGGTTCCAGCACGCCATCATGTTCCACCAGGATGCCGCGATCAGCACCCATGGCGAGCGCCGTGCGGATTTGTTCCTGCGCCACAGCGGGGCCTGCGGATACCGCGATGATTTCGGTGGCGATACCCTTTTCCTTCAACCGCACGGCTTCTTCCACCGCGATCTCGTCAAAGGGGTTCATGGACATTTTGACATTGGCAGTTTCAACGCCCGTGCCATCCGCCTTCACGCGGACCTTGACGTTGTAATCCACCACCCGCTTGACGGGGACCAGAAGCTTCATGATGCAACCATAGCCTTCAGGAAATGGGGAAACGATTGGTGCCGGAATGCCGTGCGCGGGACTCTTCCGGCCCAACGCGCAAGCCCTGGCGTAATAAAGCCCCGCGTCGGGCGGGGCAAGGCGGCATTATCCGCGCAGCAGCAAAAGCAGAAGGACGAAAAGCGCCACCGCGATGAATTGAAAGATGATCCGCCAGCGCATAAGCCAATTGGCGGTATTCGGGTTGGCCTTGCCGCCCGCCATACCCAGAATCCCGGCGAAAAGCACGCCGACTGTGGCCAACATGGCAAGCGCTACCAAAATGGTGAGGATCGTTGTCATGGCGCGGTTCTACAGGCTTTCATGGGCGGGAGACAGCCCCATCCCGCACCGACCAGGCGAGCGCCGCGCCGATAAGGGCAGTGATCACGCAAAGCGCGAATCCGGCCTCATAGCCGCCACTCAAATCCACCAGCAGGGAGAAAAAGGGCGGTGCCACCAGCATGGAAAGGCCAAAGACAAAGCCGGCGGCTGCGGTGGTGCCGCCCACCTGCCCAGCCGGCGCCAACCGCGCCATTTCGGCAAGGAATACTCCATTCCAGCCAATGGCGGTGGCACCCATCAGCATCCCGGCCAGAATAATGACCAGCCCGGGCCAGCCCGGCCCCGCCAATAAAAGCGCCAATCCGGCCACCGCCGCGCCAATACCAAGGCAGGTGAAGACCGGTGCAGCGCCAGTACGGTCCGCAACCACGCCCCAAAGCACGCGCCCCGCCACCCCTGCTGCTTGGGCAAAGGCCAGGCGCATCCCGGCTTCGGTAAGCGTTGCCCCCAGGCTTGCAACCTGGAACACCACGAAAAACGTCGAAAAACAGAATTGGGAAACACCATAAAGCGCCGACATGATGGTCATGCGCCGCAGCAGCGGAAATTGGCGCAGCAAGCCAAGGCTGGAAGCCGCCGCTGCCCAGATTTGCCCCAAGCCGCGGATCGAGGCTTTCGGGTCCCGTTCCGCATCCAGCGCAGTGCGTAACGGCTGCAAGCAAAGCGCTGAAATCGCCAGGAAAACCACCACCGCAGCCACGCCTTGGCGCCAGCCAGCGGCCACCGCAATGGGCGGCACGGCGGCGGCAAGCAGCATGGCACCCGCCGGCACGCCGCATTGCTTCAGGCTGAAAATCAGCCCCCGCCGCTTGGCCGGCGTGCGCGCGGCGAGCAGATGGCTCCCCGCCGGGGTCACTGGCCCATGGCCAAGCCCCGCAATGATGGCCGAAACAAATAGTGCCGCAGGATGCCCCAGCGCCGCCAAGGAAATGCCAAAGGCCGAGATCAGCATCCCCGCCTGCAAAACGCGGATTCCGCCAAAGCGGTGGATAAAGGCACCCGCCAAAGGCCCGGACACCATCGCCCCCAAATAGACCAGCGCCGTATGCACCCCGGCAAGCGATGCGGCGATGCCGAGTTCCGCCGCAATGGCCGGCGCCAGCACCGGCACGGTCAGAAATACGCCCATCCCGGCCAGATGCGTCCCCAAAAGGGCGATCATGACTGTCCAGACGGAGGGCGAAGCGAGCATGGGGGCGGTGTACCGGCGCCGCCGCCCGCGGGCAATTGGCACGCGAAGAAGACTTGACCCGCGCCCGGCAATGGGCTCCGAAGCCCCTCATGAGCATCTTCCAGGGAATTCGGCGCTTTATCCTGCTGCTGGGCTTGGTTCTGCTGGCAGGCCAGGCGCTTGCCCAGCCAGAGCCTGGCAATCCGGTGCATCAGGCGCCCGCGCCTGCCGCGGCAACAGCAGGTGCAGCGCCCTCGCCCGAAGTGGAAGCGCTGCTCAAGATTTTGCAGGATGATACGCGCCGGGCGGAACTGATCCGCGCATTGCGCTCCGGCACAGTGGAAGTGGCAGCCCCACCCGCCGCCCCTGAGGGCACAGAACCAGCGCTGCTCGCCCCCAATACGCTTGGCGCGCAATTGCTTCAGGGGGCGTCGCAGCGGCTGGCAGGGTTTTCCGATCAGCTTGTGGCGACCGTCCAAGCCATTGCCGATTTGCCCGCTGTGCTTGGTTGGCTGGCTTCATTGGCGCGGGATCCCGTTACGCAGAACCGCGTGCTGGATGCTTCCTGGAAATTGTTGCTGGTGCTTGGCCTTGGGTTTCTGGCCGAATGGGGCGCGATGCAGGCGCTGCGCCGACCCCGCGAATGGCTGGACGCACATGCACCGCCCGAAACCACGGGTTGGGCGCGGCTGAAGCGGGTGCCGATGGTGCTGGGGCGGCCTGGGCTTGATCTTGTGCCCATCGCAGCCTTTGCGCTGGTATCATACGGGCTGATCGGCGCGGTGCGGCCCCTGCCGACGACACAGCTTGTGATGCTGACGGCGAATAACGCCTATATCGCCTCACGCATCATCATGGCGGCGGCGCGCATGCTCCTATCGCCGGCATCCACCCATTTGCGCATCCTACCGGTCGCGGATGAAACCGCCGCCTATGCCACCATCTGGCTCAGGCGCATCGTGCTTGTGCTGGTCACTAGCTATGCCGTTGCCGAAGCCGGGCTGCAATTCGGCCTGCCATGGTCGGCTTATGATTCTATCCTGCGCATGGCGCTGCTGCTGGTGACGCTGTTTCTGGTCATCATCATCCTGCAGAATAAGCAGGCGGTGTCGGATCTGCTTCGCGCGCCAGAATTGGCGGAAGGCGAAGAACCGGATCGCGCGCGACGCTTCTTTCGCATGTTGCGCGATCGCGCGGCCGATATCTGGCATCTGGTGGCCATCGCCTGGTTGATGGCCGCCTGGGGGGTATGGGCGCTTGAAATCCAAAATGGTTTCTGGCGCCTGTTGAAAGTTTCCTTCAGCACCATCCTTATCCTGTCACTTGCGAAACTAAGTGACATGGCCCTGCGCCGGGTAATCGCGCGCGCCTTTCGTGTCACGCCCGAATTATCCGCGCGCTATCCAGGGCTGGAAGCGCGCGCCAATCGCTACCTGCCCGTACTGAAGGGCAGCGCAAGCTTTGCCATTTGCGGGATCGCGCTTCTGTTCCTTTTGGAAAGCTGGGGGTTGGAGGCCTTTGCCTGGTTTGGCCAAGGCAAGCTTGGCAATCGGCTTGTCTCCTCGCTGGTGTCAATCGCGCTTACCATCACGCTTGCCCTGGTGATCTGGGAAGGGATCAATGCCGCCATTCAACGCCACCTGGAACGGCTATCGCGCGATGCCAAGGTGGCGCAAAGCGCGCGCGTGCGTACGCTGCTGCCCATGCTGCGCACCGCGCTTTTGGCGGTGATCCTGATTTTTGTGACCCTTTCGACGCTCAGCGAATTGGGCGTGAATGTTGCCCCCTTGATCGCCGGTGCCGGCGTCATCGGTATTGCGGTGGGCTTTGGCAGCCAAAAGCTGGTGCAGGATGTGATCACGGGCATCTTCCTGCTGTTCGAAGATGCGGTTGCGGTTGGTGATGTGGTGCAATTGGGTGGCCTGAGTGGTGTGGTGGAACAGCTTTCCATCCGTTCCATCAAGCTGCGCGCCGTGGATGGCAGCCTGCATATCATCCCCTTTAGCGCCGTCACCAGCGTGACCAACCAAACACGCGATTTCGCCTTTGCCGTAATTGATGTGAGCATTGATTACAGCGAAGATACAGATAGGGTCGCGGAAGTGTTGCGCGGCATCGCCGCCGAAATGCGCCAGGATTCACGTTGGCGCCCCGTGATCCGCGATGATCTGGATGTGATGGGTGTGGATAAGCTCGGCGATTCGGGGGTGATCATGCGCGTGCGGCTTAAGACAGACCCGGCGCAGCGCTGGGCTGTGGCGCGCGAGATGAACCGGCGCATCAAACGGCGCTTTGATGAATTGGGCATCGACATCCCCCACCCGCATCAGAAGCTGGTATTGGAAGAAAAACACCCGGCACAGACGGGGGGCACGGCGCCGGAAGGATTAACGCCATCAGCGTGATCGGGACCGGCTTCAGCCACCCTCCGCCGATACCTCCAACCTAAGCGGCGGCAGATCGCGCCCTATCCATTGTTCTGCGCGGATCAGCACGCGATCAGCGGCGCGAAACCAGAAGCGATTGGTGAAAAACGCAGCACCTTCGCAAATTTCAACGCGCTCAATCACGCCACCGATCGCGGGTTCTTCAGCCTCTATTCGGCATTGTACCACCTGACCGAAGCGCATCTGGTCCGGCCGCCCCTCGGCGCTGGCAAAGTCAAGGCTATGGGTCAGGCGCAGCGGGGCCGGCCCCAGCGGCGCGGTGCGGCGCAGCGGATCATCCCCAATCGGCGCATTAGCCAGCAGCATGGTGGGGAGCCCCGCTGTTGCAACCACCCGCGCCCCTTCCGTGACAAAGACGAAACCCTCATCCATCCGCCAGAAGCGCCGCGGCCCTTCCTGGCGCACCGGGCGCGCCGGCCCGGCATCCTGGCCAAGCTCAGCCCAAAGCGCCCTGCCGGCTGGTGGGGCATGAAGCGGCGCCAACCGCTCAGGCGGCACCAATTGGCCCGCAGGCGGCGCATTGCCAATAAGCGGCGCCCCGCCCAGCACGCCACAACCGCCCAGGATCATGGTGAGAAATAAAACTGCCAGTTTCATAACTTTAGTGTCGCATATTCACCCAAGGGTTGCGAGGACCAAGCCACCATTGACCTGCGTCAAGAATAGGCCCGCCATTTTCGCCTAGCTAAGCCCCGCAATCAGGAGGCATAGCCGATGTCCATACTCACTGCCCGTGATCTGATGACCACCAATCTTGTTACCGTGCCGCCGGAAACCCCAGTTATCGCCATGGCGCGGCTTTTGGCCGAACGCGGCATTTCCGCCGTGCCAGTGCTTGACGCTGATGGTGCGCCGCTTGGCATGGTGACCGAAGCGGACCTGATCCGCCGCCTGGCCGGGGAGGAAGACAAGCCCGCTTCCTGGCTAAGCAGTCTTTTCGGCGACCCGGCGCGCGGCGCGGAGCATTACGCCCGCACCCATGGCGCCAAGGCGCGCGACATCATGACCGAAAAGCTGGTGACTGTGGAACCGGAAGCCACCGCCGCCCATGTCGCGCAGCTTATGGAAAAGCATGGCATTCGCCGGGTGCTGGTGGTCTCTGAAGGCCGGTTGCGCGGCCTGATCAGCCGGGCCGATCTGCTGCATGCCCTGCTGCTCCCCCCCGAAAAGGCCGCGGGCATCCCCGATGAACGCATCCGCGCCGCCGTGCTGGCCGCCATGCGCAAGGAACCCTGGGCCGATACCTATTACATCATGGTGGATGTGAAGGATGGCGCGGTGACCTTTCATGGCTTTTCCCGATCAGATGCCATCAAGCGGGGCCTTCGGGTCCTGGCAGAGGGTGTGCCGGGGGTGACCTCGGTCACGGACGAGACCCAACCGCTGCCGATGTATCTTTACGCCGCTTACTGAGGGGGCGCGCTTTCTTGTCGGAAACTTGACCAGATTGCCTAATCCCGCCTAGGCCGGGCCGTGCAGCTATGTTAAGGCCACGCCGCCGGGTGGGACGGGGCACGAGTCCCAGGCCATCAGGCAGCCAGCCGCTTTTTTTAGGGATCGCGGGCCAAGACCCGCCAAATGGAGAGTTACGCGATGAGCGATACCGCCGAGAAGGTCAAGAAGATCGTGATCGAGCACCTTGGCGTCGAAGAAGCCAAGGTGACCACTGAGGCATCCTTCATTGACGACCTTGGCGCGGACAGCCTTGACACCGTTGAACTGGTGATGGCGTTCGAAGAGGCCTTCGGTGTGGAAATCCCGGATGACGCCGCGGAAAAGATCACGACCGTGAAGGACGCGATCGAATATATCGAAAAGCACAAGGGCGCCTGAGCGCCCCCTTCGCTGATCCAACGGGGAATCGCGCGTGTTCCAAAAGGGTTTTGCGCCACGTCGCGTTGTCGTGACGGGCATGGGTATTGCCTGCCCGCTGGGTGTGGGCGTTGAGCATGTGTGGAAGCGCATGCTGGCCGGCCATTCCGGCATTGCTGCCATTCAATCCTTTGATGCGTCTAACCTTACTGCCCGGATCGCGGGGGAAATCCCCGCAGGCGTGAAGGCGGATGGCGGGCTTGACATCAATGAATGGATCCCGGTCAAGGATCAGAAGAAAATGGATCGCTTCATCCAATTCGCGATGGTCGCGGCGGATGAAGCAGTCACTGATTCTGGCTGGGCTCCACAGGATGAAGACCAACGCTGCCGCACCGGCGTGATGATCGGTTCCGGCATCGGCGGGCTTGAAACTATCCACGAAGCCGCTTCCCTGATCTTACAAGG
>CAMCEP010000136.1 GCA_945873675.1 Asaia bogorensis | reverse complement strand
TTGTTGAAGGCGTGGCGATTGCCATCATCCAAATAGCTTTCAGACCAGGTGCCTTCAGACAACAACAACCCATGCGCTTCCAGTTCCAGGTGGAAGTAGCGCACGCGCTTGCACCAGACTTCCTGGATGATGCTGCTGCCATTCACCAGGTGCTTGGCTGGGATCAGATGGCCATCCACTTCCATGGCGTGATCAGGGCTGACCCGCAGGTCCCGCGCCGGCATGCCGGGGGCAATAGCGCCGGCCTTGATCAGGATGGGCGCGGTTTTGGCTGCCATGGCCGCATTGCGCGGCACGGCAACATCCATGAAGCCCACCCAACGGAGCGCCTCGAACCCTGCCTGACCATCCCGCATGGCCAACACCATGTCCCCGGCGCGGAGGTTTTCCACCGCATCTTCGCCGTTGGGTGTCACGATCCGTGTGCCTTCCGCAAAGCAGACAACCGTTTCCCAGCCCCGGGTATAGATGAAGGTGCCATCGGCGCGTTGGTAATTGGTCCAGTCGGTGGCAACCGGGCCGCTTGACCAACCGACGCCAAGATCAAGCGTATCACTACCGCCACCACCATCCAGCGTTTCATTGCCGAAGCCGTCGCTGGTCTGATAGCTGAAGCGATCATCTCCGGCGCCAAAGTTCAGCCAATCATTGCCAGCACCGCCGCTGAGCGTGTCAGCGCCATCGCCACCATCAAGGCTGTCATCCCCATTACCACCGAATAGGCTGTCATTGCCCGCGCGGCCATCAAGCGTGTCATTGCCAGTGCCGCCATCCAGGACGTTATTGTTGTCATTACCGACCAAAATATCGTTACCGGCTTCGCCATAAAGCACATCATTATTGCCGGCAGGAAAACCCCCGTGATCGGCATGCGTACCACCGGCCCCTGCCAAGTAATCATCGCCGGCGCCGCCATAAAGCGTATTGGCCTGCCACGATCCAACGATTGTATCATTGCCGGCGCCGCCGATGGCGTTGCGGATATCGCCGGTGAAGCTATCGTTACCGTCACTGCTGACACTTCTTCGTAAGTAAAGCGCAACAGAAACCGAGTCCGCCGCATCGGTCTTGCTCGCATAGGAAACCCAATCATCGCCTGAACTGTCTAAGGCGGAACTGACGAAGGTGTCATTGCCCAGGCCACCATCGAAGGTGTTATTGCCGAAACCGCCAATCAGCCTATCAGCGCCGGCCCCGCCACCCAGGCTATCATTGTCACCATGGCCATCCAGCGTATCCGCACCATCGCCACCGAACAGCGTATCCTCGCCGCCATAATATCCAAACAGGCTGTTATTGCCCGTATCACCAATCAGGCAGTCATTGCCGGTACCACCTACAACAAATTCAATACCAGCAAGCGTATTAACCCCGCCAGACTCATAGCCCCGCTCTGCCAGCAGGTCTACCGTGACGCCATTGGAATAGCCGATGTAGGAAACTACATCAGTCCCAAGCCCGCCTGATACGCTGTTATTGCCGGCACCGCCCACCAGGGTGTCATTGCCGTTACCACCATCCAACGTGTCATCGCCGGCACCGCCAAAGAATTGATCACCGCCAGCGCCACCAATCAGGCAATCATTTCCGTTGCCGCTATAGACGATGTTCAAATTCGTCAAAAGGTCATTACCATCGGCGCGGACCGCGGCACCGGCATTCAAATCCACCGTGACAGCAAGGGTGCTATCATCATAAACGGCGGCGCCAGTACCACCCGCGCGACCTATCAGCGTATCCGCGCCGGCGCCGCCACTAAGCGAATAGGTATAGCCACCATTGCTTGCGTCCAGAATGTCATGGCCCGCATCGCCGGAAAGGCGCTGTTCATAACCAGACCCGGCCACCAGACTGTCATCGTCATCCCCACCGCTGAGGGTTTGGCCGGATGCAGCGTCGGTGCCGTTTGGATCATTCCCACCGACCAGCGTGTCATTGCCCGCATCGCCGGAAAGGCTCTGTCCATAAGCAGACCCAGCCACCAGGCTGTCATGATCGCCGCCACCGCTGAGGGTTTGATCGGATCCGGTGTAAGGGGCGTCCGGATCATTCCAACCGACCAGCGTGTCATTGCCCGCATCGCCGGAAAGGCGCTGTCCGTACCCAGACCCGCTCAGCAGGCTGTCATTATCGCCACCACCGCTGAGGGTTTGACCCGCAGCAAGATAAAGATAGTCGTAGTTCGTGGAGGAGAAGATATCATTCCCACCGACCAGCGTGTCATTGCCCACATCGCCGACAAGGTTTTGATTGCCCCCGGTGCCTGCCAACAGCAGGTCATTACCGGCGCCACCATTCAGTGATTGATTGGCTGATAGGGGCAGGAACTGGTCAAACCCGCCTGCATCATAAACTGAATCATTGCCACCGATGAGCGTATCGTGCCCGTCACCGCCCAGGGCGCTGTCTCCGCCAAAGCCGGTTAGGATAGAATCATCACCATTGTCACCAATTAACGAATCATTGCCAGCCCCACCATCCAGCGTGTCATCGCCATTGCCGCCGTCGAGCGTATCATTGCCGGCAAGGCCATTGATGCTGTCATTGCCAGTATTGACGTCAGGCGCAAAACCGCTTGGCCAAGTATCGTTATCAGCGGTCAAATCCCGGATGACACCACTCATGGCTTAGGCTCCCTGCCAGACAACATTGTTTTCTAAGAGGATTTTTGCTGATGCCAGAAAGCTAGTCAGCGGTACTGTCCCCCTGTGCGCTTAGGCAATGAAGTGTGGGCACTTCGCCGTTGCTAAGCCAAAATTCTTATCGGAGACCTAAATTGGCGCTTTAGCTGTGAGTTTTTCTTACTTGCCCTTCTTTTTGCACAAATAAGACATTAATCGAGACTTAATGGCGCGAAACTGGCAGGGCAGTAGAAAATAATTGGCATTACACAATAATCCCAAAAGTTGATTTTTAGGTATCCTACAATCTTGGGTTGAGTATTATTTGTCTGTTTCTCGGGTGCTGCTTACCGCTTCGTCCTTCAACTGCCCCCCAGCCCTCACTGCCTCCAGCTCAACCTCACTGGCACCCGATCAAGCCTTGCATCCGGCCGCCCCACAGCGCATTTTGGGCGTCCAACCAGCACGAGCCTTGAGACCCCATGGAGCAGCAAGGCGGCGAATCTCGCCGCATCACCATCCACAAGCCTGAGGATTTCGCCGGTATGCGCCGCGCGGGAAAGCTTGCGGCTGAAACGCTCGATATGATCACGGCCCATGTGCGGCCGGGGATTTCGACCGGGGAGATTGATAAGCTCTGCCATGATTACATGGTGGAACGCGGCGCGATTCCGGCGACGCTTGGCTATCGGGGCTACACCAAATCTTCCTGCACTTCGGTCAATCACGTGGTCTGCCATGGCATTCCGGGGGACCGCGTGCTGGTGGATGGCGATATCATCAATATTGACGTCACCGTCATCCTGGATGGCTGGCATGGCGATTCCAGCCGCATGTATGTGGCGGGTGAAGCCTCCACCAAGGCGAAGCTGCTGATGGATGTGACCTATGACGCCATGATGAAGGGTATCGCAGCCATCCGCCCCGGGGCGACGCTTGGCGATATCGGGCACGCCATTCAGGTGCATGTGGAAAAGCATCGCTTCAGTGTGGTGCGCGATTTTTGCGGCCATGGCATTGGCCGGCACTTCCATGAACCGCCCAACATTCTGCATTTCGGCCGCCCTGACGAAGGGCCTAAGCTGAAGCCAGGCATGTTCTTCACCGTGGAGCCCATGGTGAATGCCGGCCGGCCCGAGGTGAAAATCCTGGATGATGGCTGGACCGCGGTGACGCGCGACCGGTCCCTATCCGCCCAATTCGAACACATGGTGGCGGTGACGGATAATGGGGTGGAGATTTTCACCCTGTCGCCCAAGGGCATGCATAAGCCGCCTTATGGGGCCTGAGCCGAGGCGCGGCTCAGTTGGGTTGTTTTTGTCTGGTATTTTTCAATCATAAGTTTTATTAGTCCACCTAGTTTCGCTCATTTTAAGGCGCCAACAGGTTGGAACATGCCTATCCGCAAGACCAAGGGCCTCGCTGAGGCCAGCGCCCTACCGGGGCTGGAGCTTGTCACCGATGAGGCTGAGGCACCCCCCGGCCATTTGGGGCATCGCGCCCGTATGCGCGAAAAGCTGCTGCGCGCCGGGCCGGATGCGCTGCTGGATCATGAATTGCTGGAAATGGTGCTGTTCCTGGCACTGCCCCGGCGCGACACCAAGCCGATCGCCCGCGCCTTGCTGGGGCGCTTTGGATCCTTCGCGGGCGCCATAAGCGCCCCGGTGCAGGAGCTTGGCCAGATTGAGGGCTTGGGGGAGGCCGGCATTGCGGCGCTGCGCTGCATCCAGGCTGCCGCATTGCGTTTGGCACGCGAAGAAGTGCGCGAAAGCCCCGTGCTCAATAATTGGGAAAAGCTGCTGGCTTATCTGAATGCGGTACTGGCGCGGGAGAGGATCGAGCAATTCCGCATCCTGTTCCTCGATGCCAAAAACCGCCTGATCGCTGATGAGGCGCAGGCCAAGGGCACGGTCAATCATACACCTGTCTATCCGCGCGAAGTGGTCCGCCGTGCGCTTGAATTGCAAGCAACAGCGCTGATCCTGGTGCATAACCACCCGTCAGGCGATCCATCGCCTTCCCGCGCCGATATTGAAATGACGCGAGAGGTCGGCCAAGCCGCGACCACGCTTGGCATTGTGCTGCATGATCATTTGATCATTGGCAATGGCCGGCATTATTCCTTCCGGCGCGAAGGACATCTTTGACCCAGCATCAGCCATGGGCACCCATGGCAAAGCGCGCGAAGCCTGATAGGGTTGCTGGCATGACCATGATCTATCGGGTTGAGGCCTATAACCTCTCCCACGCTTCCGAAAATCGCATTCATGATGATGCGACAGCGCAGCGCTTTGGCTTCACCGGCGGGCTGGTGCCGGGGGTGGAGGTTTTCGCTTATTGCTGCCACCCGCCGGTGGAAAAATGGGGCCGCGATTTCCTAAGCCGAGGGGAAGTTTCGGTGGGCTTCCAAAAGCCGGTTTATGATGGGCGCGTCGCGACTGTCACCGCGGTGCCAGAAGCGGATGGGCTTGCGCTGTCAGTGGAAAGCGAAGGCGTTGCCTGTGCGGCTGGCTTTGCGCGGCTGCCGGCATCGCCCCGGCGGCGATTTCTCTTGCCGATTGGCCCGCCGCATCACCGCGCGAAACACGGCCCAAGGCCAGTGATGAAAGCCTGGCACCTGGGCTTTGGCTTGGCACGCACGCCTTGGCCCTGACGCCGCAGGTCTTGGCCGATTACCTGCGTGATGTGCGTGAAGCCGCGCCGCTTTATGCCGAACAGGGCATTGCCCATCCGGGGCTGATCTTGCGCATGTGCAATTGGCTGCTCACGCAAAATGTCGTGCTGGGGCCGTGGATTCATATTGGCAGCAAGCTGCACTTTCACAGCGAAGCGCGGCTGGGTGAAAGCCTGACTGCGCGCGGGCGCATAACCGCCAATATTGACCGCAAGGGGCATCGGATTGTGACGATTGAAGCGCTGGTGCTGGCGGATGCAGTGCGCCCCGTGGCGCGGGTGACACATGACGCCATTTGGCGCCCGCGCCAGGTGGCGGAGGCTGGGGGTTAGATCAGGCGTAGGATTTTCCTGCCCATCACGGCTGCACCGTGCGCTGCAACCTCTCCACCGCAAACCCTTCCCGCAGCGCAATGGCCACCGCCGCGGCGTAATCCGCTTCCGCCATCACCGGTGCGCGCGACAAGACCCAAAGGTAATCGCGCCGCGGCGCGCCAACCACGGCCCAGCGATAATCCGGATCAAGCCCAATAATCCAGTAATCGCCAAAGAAGGGCCAGAAGAAACTGACGCGCAGCCGGTCATTTCCTGGGCTCGCGCTGCGGGCAATGGCGGTGGCGTTGCGCATCGCCCCATCCGCCGCGGCATTTCGGCAGCGATTGAGCACATCCACCGCACCATCGGGGCGGAGCGTATATTGCGCGGTTACCGCTTCACAGCGCACGCGGCTGCTATCCTGAAAACTGGTCGGCAAGCGCGCCGCTTCATGCCAAAGCCCGGCATAGCGGGCCAGATCAACCTGGCCCACGGTGGCGGGCGTATTCGGCCCAGGTTGGGTGGCGCAGGCGCCAAGCGCCAATAAGGCAACAAGCAAAAGATGGCGCATTTTATTCCCCCGGAATGCTGCCCTTGGGCAGCGTCAATACGTGATCATAAATCGCCCCTGCGGTGGTGATCCAGATATCACTACGCCGCGCGGCGATATGTGCCAGCGCGCGGCGCAGATGCCGCATCCGATAGGGCTGACCGACCAAATAGGGGTGCAGCGCAATCCCCATCACTTGCGGCTTGCCATCGGCGGTCTGCCGGCGCCGTTCCTCAAAATCATCCACGATCATATCTGCAAAATACTCAGCGCCATCCTTGCGCCCGACGATCGAGGGAATGTCATTCACCTCCTGCGGATAGGGAATCGCGAGCAGCTTGCCGGCGCGCGTTATCATCCAGATCGGCGCATCATCCGCGCACCAATTGAGCGTATAGCGATAGCCCGCTTCCACCAGCAGATCAGGCGTGGTTTTGCTTTCCGCAATCCAGGGTGAAAGCCAGCCGCGCGGCGCCTTACCTTCATGTTCGCTGATCGCAGCACTGCTTTCAGTGATCAGCGCAGCTTCTTCGGCTTCCGGCAGGATGGATTGGCGTTCCGAATTGGTCCGCCCATGGCCCGCGAATTCATCACCTCGCGCGCGATGCGCGGCAAGCAAAGCGGGCGCGTAATCATACATGGCGCTATTCAGCAGCACCGTCGCGGGCATCTGCATTTCATCAAATAGTTCCAGCAGCCGCCAGGCGCCAACGCGATTGCCGTAATCTCGCCACGCGTAATTCAGCACATCGGGCTGCGGCCCGCCGGGCGCCAGTTCCGCACCCAAGCCCTCGCCAAAGGCGAAATGTTCAAGATTGAGGCCAAGATAAACCGCAAGCTTCGCCCCGCCCGGCCAGGCATAGGACGCGCGGTCCCGCCAGGGGTGATAAGTGTAGCGTCCATGGCTTGGCAGCATTGCGGTGATCCTTTCGCAACCTTCTCTTGGGGGCGCGAATTGGTTTCGGCAAGGGCTCGGGGCTTGCCTGCCGGACCGCACCGGGCCAGCCTTCCGCCTGACCAAGGGAGGATCACATGAAAATCGGCGCCGCCATGTTCTTCACCGATTATTCCATGTCGCCCGGCGAATTGGCCGTGGCATTGGAAGAACGCGGTTTTGACAGTCTTTGGGCGCCGGAACATTCCCATAT
>CAMCEP010000135.1 GCA_945873675.1 Asaia bogorensis | reverse complement strand
AAGAAATGGTGAAGCGCGGCATTGCACGCCAGGATATCAGCATCACCGCCTTTGGTGAAACGCAGCCCTTGGTCGCAACCGCCGATGGCGTGCGCGAACCGCAGAACCGGCGCGTGGAAATTATCCTGAAATAACCGCTGGTTTCGGGCCGGCATTACGCATCTGGCGCAGTACCATTGCGCCTGCAACGGTAAGCCCACCCAGTGTGCCAATAACACCCGCCGCATTCAGCGCAAAATCCTGCCCTAATGCCGCCGGCAAGGGCCCGGCCAGCGCATAGCCAATGGCGCCCAGCGCAGCACCCAAAGCCGCGCCACCCAAAACCTGCGCGCGATAGGAATCCGTGAGCAAGCGTATCGCCGCCGCTGGGCAGACCAACATCGCCACCACAAGAATGCTGCCCACCGCTTCAAAAGCCGCAACCGCCGCTGCCGCCACCATGAGATTCAGCGCCAATTCCAAGCCGCGCGCCGGCAGGCCGATAGCGGCGGCATAATCGGGATCAAAACAGAGCAGATGCAAAGGCCGCCAAAGCAGCGCGACCAGCCCGGCCAGCACAAGGCTCACTGCCGCCAACAGGAATATCTGGCGCGGCAGGGAAGCCAGCGCCACCGGATCAAGCAATGAGGAAAAACCCTGCGCTTCCAACCAAACCAGGCTCTCCAATTGCCCGAACAACACGCAATCCAGATCAAGATCAACACTGCGCGCGCCGGTTGCTTCAATCAGCATCAGGCCAAGCGCAAAGAAGCTGGTGAATACCGCGCCCGTCGCTGCGCCCGATTCCAACCGCGCCACGCGCCGCACCAGGCTGATCAGAAACACTGCCGCCAAGGCCGCCGCCAAAGCGCCCAACAGCATGGGCAAGCCCGCCCGTGCGCCGGTGATCGCAAACCCCGCAATAATGCCAGGCAGCACCGCATGGGATAGCGCATCACCGAGCAAACTATCGCGCCGCAGCACCAGGAAAGACCCAAGCAAACCGCATAAGCCACAGGCGAGAATCGCAGCGATCAAGGCAGGCAGATCAAGCCTCAGAAAATCTACCGCCGTCATGATCGTGGGCCTAACGCATGGGGTGAAGCAGGCAGCGATGAAGGCTCCGCCAATAACCGTGTCGCCATATCGGCCGGCAGGCCATGTTCCACCAAATCCGCCAGACGATCCGCGCCCGCGATATCGGTCGCACCAAGGCCGAGCAGATGTAGTTCCACCGCGCGATGCGCGCGCACGGCGCGCCTGGCGGCGGCAGCCCCGCGCGGGGTCAGGTGAATTTCGCGATCCGCCCGCGCCACCAGCCCGCGCAGCCCGAGCCAAAGTGCGAGGCGCGACGCATAGGCTTCAGACCAACCGCGCGCAGCGGCCAGCGCTGCAATCGGTGTCCAGCGATCGCCTGCTGTGCCAGGGCCGGCGCCGGCGGCTTCCTGTGCTTCCCAGGCGGCGCGCAGGAAATGCGATTCCGTCGCGGCAATGCGCCGATGCGCGCGGCGCCAGGCTTCGGGCAATAGGCCTCGTTCCGGTGCCAGCAGCAGCGCCAGGGTGAAGAAAATCGCCCCCGCCAGCACCACCGCCGCGCCGGTTGGCCATTCCGGTTCAAACGCAGACGCTGCCGCGCCCAAAGCCCCAGCCAGCGCGCCGAGCAACGCCGAGACCAGCAACAACACTGGCAGCCGATGCGTGAGCAAGCGCGCCGTCGCCGCCGGCAAAATCAGCAGCGCCACCACCAGCACCAGCCCCACCGCCTGCAAACCTGCCACCGCGACAATCACAATCAGCCCAAGCAAAGCCAAATCCGTGCGCGCGACCGAAAGCCCCATGACGCGCGCATAGTCAGGGTCAAAACACGCGGCGCGCAGGCGTTGGAACAGCACCAGGCAAATCAGCACGCAGAAACCTGCAATGCCGCCGGCCCAAAGCGCATCTTCCGCGCGCATCGCCGCTGCCTGCCCCAGGATGAATTTGCCAAGCCCGGCCTGTGCCGCCTGCGGCATGGTCTGCACATGCGACAGCAGGGCGACGCCGAGTGCATAAAAGCTCGACAACACAATCGCGATGGCGGCGTCTTCGCGAATGCGCCCGCCGCGCGTCAGCGCTTGGACCGCAAGTACACCCAGCACACCCGCCACCAGCGCCCCCGCCAGCAAGGGCGGCAGCGCGCGCGGATTGCCGCCAAGTGTGGCCACAATCATCGCCGCCAGCACCACACCGGGCAAAGCAGCATGGCCAACCGCATCGGCCATCAGCGCGCGTCCGCGCAACAACGCGAAAGCGCCGACCGTGCCGCAGGCAAGCCCAAGCAAGGCACAACCCGCCAGAACGACCAGCGTGTTATAGCCAAGGCTCACTGCAAGCCGCCTTCCGCGACGGCCTGTTCCAGCACATTCAGCCGCCCGCCATAGGCGCGTGCAATCGCATCCGGCGTGAAGGCGGATTTCACATTGCCTGACGCGACCGCGCGGCCATTCAGCAGCAGCACTTGATCGAAATAGGCCGGCACTGTTGAAAGATCATGATGCACAGCGATCACACTGCGCCCTGTTGCCACCACGCGGCGCAGCACGGCGATGATGGCCTGTTCCGTTGCCGCATCAACTGCGGCGAAGGGTTCATCCATCAGATAAAGATCAGCATCCTGCGCCAGCGCACGCGCCAAAAACACGCGCTGCTGTTGCCCGCCGGATAGCCGCCCGATTTGCCGATCCGCAAGATCAGCAAGCCCCACTTGTTCCAAAGCACCGAGCGCGGCTTCGCGTTCCGCCTTCGGCACACGCCCCCACCAGCGCATGCGCGGATAGCGTGACATGCAAACGACATCGAGTGCGGTCGCGGGAAAATCCCAATCCACCGAAGCGCGTTGCGGCAGATAGCCAACCCGGTTGCGCACCTCATCCAGTGTACGGCCAAAAAAGCGCGCCTCACCGGCGATGCTTGGGATCAGGCCAAGTGCTGCGCGCAGCAGCGTGGATTTCCCCGCGCCATTCGGCCCAACAATGGCGGTGAGCCCCGGCGCGGCTTGCCAAGTGATGTCCCACAGCACGGTCTTATCGCCGTAAGCGACGGTCAGATGCGTAATCGCAAGCGGCGCGGGGGTGGACATGCTTTGGCTCATGAAGGGGCAAGCCGGCCAAGCATACCGCGTGCCGGCGCCTCACCGCCCAACGCACGGGCGATGATGGTGAAGTTGTGATCCAACATGCCGTGATAGGTGCCCTCATAGGTGCTAGGCTTGCCCATGGAATCGGAGAATAATGTGCCCCCCAAGGCAACGCGCTGCCCGCGCGCCCCGGCACCTTCCATCAAGGCGCGCACGGCACGATCAGGGACCGAGCTTTCAGCAAAGACCGCCGGGATGCGCCTTTCAACCAGGCTGCGGACCAGCGCCTCAATGCGCGCAAGGTTGGCTTCCGATTCGGTGGAAAGCCCCTGAATGCTGTCCACCTCCAGCCCATAGCGGGCGCCGAAATAGCCAAAAGCGTCATGCGCTGTGACCAAAAGGCGCTGGCGGGGCGGAATACTCGCCATGACCCGCGCGCCATAGTCATGCAGGGCCGCCAGGCGGCGGCGCAGCGCGGCCAAATTCGCCTCAAACACTGGGCCTGATTCGGGCAGCAGGCGGGAAAGCCCGGCGGCGATGCTGCCGGCGGCCTCCGCCCAAAGCACCGGGTCCATCCAAAGGTGCGGGTCGGCCGCGTCCGGGTAGTCCGGATTGGCGCGGAGCTTCGCGCGCGGGAGGCTTTCCGCCACCATCACCACCGGCTTGCCATTGGCGGCGGCGCGCGCCAGCACATCGCCCATGCGCCCTTCCAGCCTATGGCCATTGGCAAACAGGATATCGGCGCCGAGCAACCGGGCGATATCGGCCCGGGTCGGGCGGAACAGATGCGGGTCCACGCCTTCGCTAATGAGGGTTTCGGCCCGAATGCGGTCACCGCCGATCTCACGCGCCAGATCGCCCACCATGCCGACGGTGGAAAGCGCACGCGGCGAGGGGCGGTTCTGGGCCAGCGCGGGGATGGGCGTCAGCGCAAAAAGCCCGAGGCCAAGAACCCGGCGTGTAATGGCTGAACACCTGTTCACTTCTGCATATATTCCTTTTTTTTCAGATACTTATTCTGTGGATTATCTTGGCCCTGCGGCCCCCGCCGTCAAGCCCTTTTATAGGTATGGCCTTGCTTAACCCAAGGCCTCGGCGCCATGTTGCACATTAAACAGGGGCGGTGATCCCATGCGCGGGCGCTTTCGGATTGGCGATGATCTGGTGGTGGAATTGGCTGAAACCTTTCGGCTGATGAGCGACCCCACGCGCCTTAAGATCATCCTGGCGTGCCGGGATGCGCCGGCGGCGGTGAATGAAATGGCGGAAAAACTGGGCATTTCGCCCTCACTCGTTTCGCATCATTTGCGCTTGCTACGCGCGGCGCGGCTGTTACAGGCGGATCGGCGCGGGCGACAGGTTTTCTACGTGGTGGGCGACGAACATATCCGTTCCATGCTGGCCGATATGGTCGATCACATCAGTGAGGAAGAAGCGACCGAGGGCGATGCCTGAAGCGTTGGCGCGCGGTTTATGCCGCTTTTCTGCATTCCCGCCCTTGTGCGGTGCGGGAGCGCCGATTATGGTCCGGCCAAGCTTGAGTCTCCGAGGACTGGGCCCTTAGTGACTCGAGGTTAAATTCTTGAAACGGCGTGATTTTCACGACCGATAAGGGATTGGGTTGATGAAGGTTTTCATGGCAAAGTGCCGCGCAATCGGCCTTGGCCGGCTTATGGCTGGCGTGGCGGCTTTGGCGGTGGGCTTGGTGCTGGCGCTGCCGGCCCTGGCAGAGGGCATGGTTGGCGCCCCCGCAGCTTGGGGCATCGGCTTGCAGCCCTCTGGCGGGATCATCAAGGAACGTATCTCGTCCTTTAACACCATGGTCTTTGCGATCATTACGGTGATCACGATTTTCGTGCTGATCCTGCTGGCCTATTGCGTGTGGCGCTTCAGCGCGGCGCGTAATCCGGTGCCCTCCACGACCAGCCATCACACCGGGCTCGAAATCGCCTGGACGGTGATCCCGGTCCTGATCCTGGTGGTGATCGCCATCCCATCCTTCCGCCTGCTGTATTTTCAGGATCGCGCGGTGGATGCGGATATGACGATCACTGTGCAGGGCCGTCAGTGGTATTGGAATTACACCTATTCGGATCACGGGAACTTCACGTTTGACAGCTACCCGCTGCAAGAAGCTGATCTGAAGCCGGGCCAGATCTTCAAGCTGGATGTGGATAATCAGTTGGTCATCCCGGTCGGCGCCAATATCCGTGTGCTGACCACGGGCCATGACGTGATCCATTCCTTCTTTGTGCCCGCGCTTGGGATCCAGAAATACACCATTCCGGGTCGCACGCTGGAAACCTGGATGCGCGCTGATCGCCCCGGCATTTTCTACGGGCAGTGCAATCAGATCTGCGGCACGAATCACTGGTTCATGCCGATTGCCGTGCGCGCCCTGCCGCGCGCCGAATTCGACACCTGGGTTGCCGATGCGCAGAAGCGCTTTGCCCAGGCTGATGGTAGCGCGCCGGTGATTGCCGCCGCGCCCGCTTCTCAGGATTCACTTCAGATCGCGGAGGCCCGCCGGTAAGGCGCGGCTCAGGGAAGAAAAACATGGCAACCGCTTCGCACGCCCATCACGACGATCATCACGATCATACGCCGGGCTTTGTGTCCCGCTGGTTCTTTTCAACGAACCACAAGGATATCGGCACGCTCTACATCATCTTCTCGCTGGTTGCGGCGGTGGTGGGGATTGGCATTTCGCTGCTGATGCGCCTGGAACTTATGTATCCTGGCATGCAGATTTTCTCTGATGGCCAGATGTGGAATGCCTATATTTCGGCCCATGGCCTGATCATGGTGTTCTTCGTGGTCATGCCCGCGCTGATTGGTGGTTTCGGCAATTGGTTCGTGCCGATCATGATCGGGGCGCCGGATATGGCCTTCCCACGCATGAACAACATCTCCTTCTGGTTGCTGGTGCCGGCCTTCCTGCTGCTGGGGGCGAGCATGTTCGTGGGCGAAGGCGCTGGCGCGGGTTGGACGATCTATACGCCGCTGTCGGATAGCCAGTTCCATTCCAGCCCGTCGATGGATTTGGCGCTGTTCTCGCTGCATTTGGCGGGCGCTTCTTCCATCATGGGCGCGGCCAACTTCATCACCACCATCTTCAACATGCGCGCGCCTGGCATGACCCTGCACAAGATGCCGCTGTTTGTATGGTCCATGCTGGTCACGGCTTTCCTGCTGCTGCTGGCGGTGCCGGTGCTGGCGGGTGCGATCACCATGCTGATCACGGACCGCAATTTCGGCACGGCCTTCTTCAAGCCTGAAGGCGGCGGGGACCCGGTGCTGTTCCAGCATCTGTTCTGGTTCTTTGGCCATCCGGAAGTCTACATCATGATCCTGCCGGGCTTCGGCATTATCAGCCACATCATTTCGACCTTCAGCCGGAAGCCCGTGTTCGGTTACCTCGGCATGGCCTACGCGATGGTGGCGATTGGCTTTGTCGGCTTCCTTGTCTGGGCGCACCACATGTACACATCAGGCATGGATGTGGACACGCGCGCCTACTTCATGGCCGCCACCATGGTGATCGCGGTGCCGACAGGGGTGAAGATCTTCTCCTGGATTGCGACCATGTGGGGCGGTTCGATCAAGATGGATACGCCGATGCTGTTCGCCGTTGGCTTCATCTTCCTGTTCACCGTGGGTGGTGTGACGGGTGTGGTGCTGGCCAATGCGGGTATCGATCAGGTGCTGCACAACACCTACTACGTTGTCGCGCATTTCCACTACGTGCTGTCACTGGGTGCGGTCTTCTCGATCTATGCCGGCTTCTACTACTGGATCGGCAAGATGTGCGGCCGGCAATATCCTGAAACGCTGGGCAAGATCCATTTCTGGATGACCTTCATCGGTGTGAACCTGACCTTCTTCCCGATGCATTTCTCGGGCAATCAGGGCATGCCGCGCCGCTACCCGGATTATCCGGAAGCCTTCTGGGGGTGGAATTTCATCGCCTCCATCGGGTCTTTCATTTCGGTCGCGTCCTTCGTGTTCTTCTTCTACATCGTCTGGGTGACCATGCGCTCTGGCGTGAAAGCCGCGGCCAATCCCTGGGGTGAAGGCGCGACAACGCTGGAATGGCAAGTGGCATCGCCGCCGCCCTTCCATACTTTTGAGGAAATTCCTCGTATGCGCTAAGGCGCTGCAACGGACGGTATCACGATGAGCGATTCGGTCATCGAAAACGGCAAGGGGGGCGC